>WFYR01000104.1 GCA_015489955.1 Mesoaciditoga sp.
AAAGGACAGCTTCGAAGCGTTTTTTGTAAATATCAAAATACTTTTGAAGCTTGTCGTACATCTCAAGTTTTTTAAGAATATCAAAATAAGCCTGCCAGAAAGTGTTCTCTAAATCGTAATTCGCGCCGGGTGCGTTGAGAAAATCTTCTATTATCCCGTTTAGTACCGCTTCAGCCTGCTTGAAGTTCATCAGCGCCTGTCTGTTTTCTTTGTTTTGGAGATGTATGTTCGCTAAAACGTTGAGCAACGTGAAAAGCGCTCTTCTGGCTTCCAAAGAGGAAGGATTCATCTTAAGAGAATCTTTAATCAAAGACCAGCATTCATTTCCATAATTTTTATCTTTTGTAGCTCCGAAAACCACAGCGTACACCATCGCCATTGTGGAAAATGGAACGTCAGGCGCTTCGCACGTTTTGATGATGAATCTCTTCGAAGCGTTGAACCATATCCTGAAAGCGTAAAGATCTTCAAGCTTAAGCTTTCCAGTTGCGGAAAGCTCTTTCAGCAGATTGGACGCTTGGGTAAAAAGCCTCTGTTCAAACGGAGCCGTTTTTAAAGCTGAAAGTGCCGAATCTATGGCAACTTTTATGTCTCCTTGACCTCTCGCAGAAGATGAAAGCTGAACGTATCTCATGGCCAAATTGTCGCGAGATGAAAAGTAAAGATCCAAAAGGTACACGATGATCGATGCCAAAAGGACATATCCAATAAACGGCTTAAAAGTAGTGTTCATTCCCAAAGAAACGGAAACGATCGCCATCAAAACAAGATAATTTATTTGAAGTGGGAAAGAAAAAAGCAAATCAAACGAATAACCTGCAATCGCGATGGCAATCCACGGCATACCATTTACAATGGAGGAATAAATCGCCACGCTCACCAAAGCAAGATAAATCAACAAGTGGGTTATTCCGCCTTCTACCAACAAATCAAGATAATGGTTGTGCGCCCTATCTGCCACTTGCGTCATGAAATAACTCGCGGATTTGCGCGAAAACTTTCTCCTCAATGCCCTCGCTATGTTGGAGATCCCATATCCAAGAAAAGGTGATTCCTTGAAAGCCCTCCTGGCTTCTCTCCAAAGAAATGCCCTGTTGACGTTTGAAGATTCCGGCTTACGCTCTTCCCCACCTTCTTCATTTGATTTCGAAGCAACCTTCGATTTAAAAACTTTCCGCTTAGCAAAATCCACAACATCTTTTAATTTGTTTTTGGTAACCTTTCCTTGGGGGGTAAAGAGGTAATAAATCGGCGGAAAAACCACAGTAGCGATGGCTATAGCCACCATGTATATGGACATCGGCGTCAACAAGAAATAGATTATCTCCAGCAAAGTCATCAACACAGTCGCCAAATACGAGCCTCTTCCATGAGATAATGTGAGTCCCCAACTTATCACAAGGTAAGATATGATAAAGAATATGAATTCGTAATTCGGTTTGTAAAGCGCCAGTGTTAATGGCAACACCGTCAAAAGAAAATTCGCAACTGGTATGGGATTTGAAATGGTGCCAGTGTATCTTCTAAAACCTATGGATTTTAAATAGGAAAACGGAAACTTTATGTACTTTTCTTCATCCAGAAACTGCAAAGTTACCACTGCCGTTTCAACAATGCCACCTACAACAAAAACGACAAACAAAAAAGTGGGGGAGATGAACTTGAAAATTTGCCAAGAAGCGAAAAGATAAATCGGAATGGTAAATCTAAACATCATTCCCATTTGGCGTTCTATACCGCCAAGGTATGAAAACACAAAAGACTCACTTGTGAAAAAATGGAAAAGTACGCTTGCCCACCAGATTACCAACAAAACAAAAATGAGAAAATTTGGAAAGGCAAATGGAAAATTGAAAGCGATTCTCGCTGAAGTTATAGCCAAAGGAATGGCAAAGCCGTTCGCGAAAACGGTGTGCGTCATGGCAAATGGCATCCACGCCAGATTGTCAACAACTGAAAGTATATGCAAAAATCCCAGTGCGAAAAGCATGAGTTCGTAGACAAGCAAAACGTTGTTAGGAACTAT
>WFYR01000105.1 GCA_015489955.1 Mesoaciditoga sp.
TAATATTCATGCCGGCAACACCTCCTGTTGATTGGTTTGTTCAAATTAATTTTACAAAAGGTGTTGCCGGCTTTTCAATATTTATGCCTTTTTTCAATGACCTGCTTTACGCCTTTTTTGCTTTTTTAATCTTCACGCACAACGTGAGTTAGAAAAACCATGAACGATATTGTAACGCTTGCAAACAGTATGGCGGAATCTTCAAGGAAAGACATAGATGCTTCTGCCAACGTTGCCAGAAATTCCATTTCCACCGCTATGTTCTTACAACTTTACATTCCTCTCATCGTGCTTGCAATTTCCATGGTGATCGCTCTCTTAGTTGTTAGAGCGATGTTCATAAACATTAAACCTTTGATGGAAGCCGCGAATAAACTTCAAAATAACGATCTGAGCTTTGAATTTCAAAACCATGAAAAGAAAAAAGGAAAAGATGAAATATCTCAATTGTTCGAAGCGTTTAGAAAAGCCACTATGGCTTTGAAAGAAAACATAAAAAATCTTCACCAGAATTCGAAAGAAGTTTCAGACGAGATGGACAACGTTACAGGAGCCGTGGATTCGGTAGCTCAAGAAATGAACAAAGTAACTGTGGCAATTACGGATATCGCCCAAAAGATGCAAGATATTTCGGCGGCAACTGAAGAAGTTACGGCCAGTTCGGAAGAAATGTCCAGCGCCATAAAAACGGTCGCTGACAACGCTCAGGAAGCGTCTCAATTCAGTGAAGAAAGCTCAGAACTCGCAAAAGACGGTGGAAAAAGCATAGAAGAAGTGATAAACGCCATGAAAGATATTTCTAAAGTGGTTGTAGATATACAAAAAATGGTGGAAAACTTCAATTTAGGGGCAAAGGAAATTTCCGATTTCGTCAGCACAGTTACAACGATAGCTGAGCAAACGAATTTGTTGGCGCTGAATGCCTCAATAGAAGCGGCGAGAGCTGGAGAAGCTGGAAAAGGCTTTGCGGTTGTTGCGGATGAGATAAGAGATCTCGCTGAAGAGAGCAAACAGGCCGCCGCGAAAGTTGAAAAGGTTGTTGAATCCGTAAACAGCGTCGCGCAAGACTCGTTAAAAGTTTCGGACAGAATACAAGTGGCCGCGGAAAACGGCTCAAAACTCGCCGACGAAGCCGCTGAAAAATTGAAGGACATAATATCAAGAATAGACAAAGTTACTCAAATGATGGAAAGCATAGCGGCCGCGGTTGAGGAACAAACCGCTTCGATGGATGAAGTGGCTACGGCGATGACCAACAATGCACAAACAGCGACGGATGTTTCCGCGTCTGCTGAAGAAATATCAGCCTCCGCTCAAGAAACGAATGCAGCATCAGAAGAGATAGCATCATCCGTCAAAAAGGTTAGAGAAAAGGTCGCCAATTTGGAAAAAATAGTCGAAATGTACAAAATTTGAGATTTTCAAATTTGCACAACGAGATGCTTTATGAATCTTATTTGAACGATTATAACTAAGTCTAACAGTAAGAGTACCATTATTCCCAAACCAATTATCCCATAGGCCATTTGAATGCTTAATCCGCCCAGAAGGTGTCCAAATGCCTATAGCGTTCCGATGGTGGCTTTCACGAAGCCACCTTGTTTGTTATGTTCATTGCCGTAAGAATTCAAAGCGTAGAATATTGCGCAAGTGTAAGGCACCGCATAACTCACGCAGGCAAAAAACGCCAAGATTGGCTCCAGCTGCCAAAAAACCACTAATTGAAATTGGAACGCCGCTAAAAGCCACCATTTTTGGAAATAAAGAAACTCACGTTGTACGTGAAGATTAAAAAAGCAAAAGAGGCGTACTTTAGGCTGAATTATGGCTTGTTTTCTGGATTTATTGACATATAGTTAAATTTTTACGCTCACTTATAACATGGATACATAAATATGATATAATTTATTCAAATAATTGAAAGGAGGAGAGATTATGAAAAAAAGTTTTATCGTTTTTTTAATTGTTACGTTAACTTTTTTCACTCTTTCCCTGGCAACTACCTATATAGTTGGTACCTCAGCGGACTTTCCGCCATTTGAGTACGTGCAAAATGGTAAGTACGTTGGCTTTGACATCGATCTCATAAACGAGATAGCCAAAATTGAAGGATTCAAAATTCAAATAAGAGACATGTCTTTTGATTCCCTCATACCGGCCTTAAGAGCTGGCGTTATAGACATTGCCATAGCTGGAATGACCATAACAGACGAAAGGGAAAAAATAGTCGACTTCTCTGAGCCATATTGGCACGCTGATCAAGACGTTATAGTGAAAAAAGATTCTAAATTCACGGTTACCGTTTTATGTGGAAAACACAAGGTTGGAGTTCAAACAGGAACGACCGGAGATCTATGGGTAAGCGACAATCTTGTAAAACCGGGATTGTTGAATCCAAACAATGTGAAAAGGTATCAAAGCTTCATCTATTCTCTTCAAGCTTTACTCAACGGTTCAGTGGATGCGAATGTGTTGGACAGCCCTGTAGCCGAAAGGTTCGCGAAGATAAAGCCTGTTAAGATCGTGGCGACGCTTGTAACTGGTGAATCTTACGGTATAGCTGTAAAAAAAGGAAATGCAGAGCTTTTAAACAAAATAAACGACGCATTGAAAAAATTAGAATCTTCCGGAAAGATGACGCTTCTCATAGATAAATACTTCGGAAAGTGATGAAGTGAGGCCATGCATTTTTTATCATCTTCCATAGCGGTCTTGCTAAATGGAACGTGGGTAACGGTTGAACTGACCGTTACCTCCCTTTTTTTAGGAACCGCCGTGGCCGTGTTTGTCGCGTTAGCTGAAGTGTATGGAAATATCTGGATAAAAATTGCGGCAACGGCTTACGAAAGAATCATTAGGAGTATTCCTATCCTTGTGATAATGTTCATAATATTCTTCGGTTTTCCAATTGTCGGGATAAGATTCGATCCATTTGTAGCGGCAATAATTTCATTGGGCATAAGAAGCTCAGCGTATCAATCACAAATATTCCGCGGCTCTATTCTGGCTGTTTCCAAAGGCCAAATTTTGGCAGCCAAGTCTTTGGGGATGAATGGAAGACAAACTTTCCTTTACATAACATTACCGCAAGCGTTAAGATTTTCAATAGCCCCTTTAACCAATGAATTCACCATTGTGTTAAAAGATACTTCCATAGCGTATGCGCTTGGAGTCACGGAATTGTTGAGAGAAGGAACATACATAGTTTCTACCACATATGAACCTCTTCTCATTTACTCGTTGTGCGCGGCAATATACTTTGTCATAACGTTCGGGACAAACAAGTTCGTTTCCAGCATGGAAAGAAGATTTTCCATCCCAGGATATGAAATCAGGGGAGTTGAAAGGGCATGAAGCTTTTAGAAGTTAAAAATTTGAAGAAAAGTTTTGGAAAAAAAGAAATTTTAAAAGGTATTTCTTTCAACATGGATAAAAGCGAAACAATAGTCGTTATTGGACCTTCTGGAACTGGAAAATCAACGATGTTGTCCTGCATAAACATGCTTACCAAGCCGGATAGCGGAGAAGTGCTGTTAGAAGGTGAAGATCTCGTTAAGACGAAGAATATAGAAAAGATGCGTCAAAAAATAGGCATGGTGTTCCAAGAATTCAATCTTTTTAACCATTTAACAGTTCTGGATAACGTGAGAATAGGGCCATGGAAGGTGAAAAAGATTTCAAAAGACGCGGCAACGGAGATAGCGTTAAAAAATTTGAAAAAAGTAGGTTTAGAAGACAGAGCGAATGCGTACCCGGCTGAGCTTTCAGGTGGTCAAAAACAGAGGGTGGGAATCGCCCGCGCGTTGGCAATGGAACCTGATCTTATTCTCTTTGATGAACCAACATCTGCGCTTGACCCGGAACTTGTGGGAGAAGTTTTGGAAGTTATGAAAAAACTCGCTCAAGAGGGGATGACGATGCTGATAGTTACACATGAAATGTCTTTTGCCAGAGACATAGCAGATAGGATTATCTTCATGGAAAACGGTTACATAGTTGAAGAAGGCACACCTGACAAAATTCTATTTCATCCAGAAAAAGATAGAACAAGAGAATTTCTTGCAAAATTCAGGAGGGAATGATGAGTCATTTTCTGCATGTATTTATTCAGGGCTTTCCTCTTCTCATCGGAGGGTTGAAATTCACTTTGATATTGGCATCGGTTTCCATAGTAATTGGCTTTATTATAGGAGTTTTTATAGCCATTGAAAGGGTGTACGGTAGAAAGATTTCTTACGGGCTTTCGACAGCGTACGTGGAAATAATACGTGGAACGCCTTTGTTGGTACAGCTTTTCATACTCTACTTTTCACTTCCACAAATAGGCATTCATCTTTCTCCTTTAGCCGCTGCGATCATAAGCTTTTCTTTGAACAGCGGCGCTTATCAGGCTGAATACATAAGAGGAGCTTTGCAAGCCGTTGAAAAGGGACAGATGAGGGCTGCCCTTTCGCTGGGGATGACAAAATGGCAAGCCGTAAGAATGGTGATATTGCCTCAAGCGTTGAGAAAGGTTCTTCCATCGTGGACAAATGAGTTCGTGTACCTCATTAAATACACCTCTCTTGCGTACCTCGTTGGTGTGCCAGAGCTAACGGCACAGGGAGAATTTTTTGCCAGCAGGAATTTTGAGTTCATGAACGTCTTTCTCAGTGTTGCACTTTTGTACCTCATCGTTATCTTCATCATAACGTGGGCATTTTCAGCGGTTGAAAAACGTGTAAGAGTGCCTGGAATTTGAAAAGTGTTAAAATTCATACGTAACTTTTAACTTTCAAATCTCAGGAGGTTAATAATATGCCAAAGCCAAAAGTTGCTTTAATTGCCCACGACAAGAAAAAAGTGGACATGATAATGTTCGTAAAGGAAAATATGGAAATACTTTCTCGATGTGAATTGTATGCAACGCACACAACGGGCAGCATAATAGAAGACAAACTTAAATTAAAATTAAACAAAATGCTCTCTGGACCGATGGGTGGAGATCTACAAATAGGCTCTCTCATAGCATCTTCTCAAATAGATTTTGTTATATTTCTGCGCGATCCGCTTACCGCTCAGCCTCACGAGCCAGACGTTTCAGCACTCTTAAGGGTATGCGACGTTCATAACATTCCACTCGCAACGAATTTGGCGAGCGCCGATGCTTTGATAAAAGAGATTTCTTTGGAGTTAAAAAATTGATCTCCTTTTTCATTCCTCAAATCATTTCTAATTCACTAGATGGCCTGTACGTCGTTGGAGGCGCAGTTAGAGATCTATTGTTGGGCAGAAAACCCGTAGAATACGATCTTATAACTACTTCACCCTTAGAAAATATCTCTTTGAAAACTTTTGCGCCTTCTAACAATGGAAAAACAGTGGGAATTTACTACAAAGGCGTTAAATACGATGTAACACATTATGAGGATCTTTATGAAGATTTAAAAAGAAGGGATTTCACGATCAACTCTATGGCAATCCCCGTAGAAAAAGATGGAAAGTTAAACACGAAAAACATTGTAGATCCTTGCAATGGAAAGGACGATCTGAAAAACGGCATTTTGAGAACCTTTAAAGCTCAAAATCTCTTTCAAGATCCTGTTAGGGTAATAAGGGGATTGCGCTTTATCGCAGAAGAAAACCTGGACATCGATCCACCAACGCTAATTGCGATGCGAAAGGCCATAAAATACATATCTCAAAGTGCCAAAGAAAGGATATTTCCGCCTTTAGAAAGATTTGTTAATGGAAGGTACTTCTCAAAGGCTCATAAAATCGCTGAAGAAATAAACGTTGAAACGTATCTTTCATTTCCCACAAAAAATTTGGAAAAAGCGGACTTTGTAGAGCCATCTTGTAGATGGAGTGTTATTTTCTACAAAACATCATCTTTTGAAAGTTTTGTTAAGCGTGTCTTCCCACCCAGACGTGTTATTCACCAAGTTAAGAGAATGGCCTTTCTCGCTTCAAGTGTTGAAAATAATAATTGGGAATGGACCGTAAGAATAAAAAAAGATGAACTTTTTTGTTTGATGGAGCTTTTGAAATCTTTTAAAATACCGCATGAAGCTGTTGAGAGGTACGCTTGTAGTGTTATCGAAATATCACCATTGGATCTTAAAAAAATAGGCATAGGTGGAAAGGATATTGCCAGAGTCATGAAAATGCTGTGGAAGGAAATTTTATCATCGAATCTTTCCAACACGTATGAAATTCTCATAAATGAGGCGAGGAAATTCAAAAAATGAGGCACGTTCAGACACTCGTCCGTGAGTGCTTTTTTGCATATCATTGTGCCTCTCAACCTCGTATTTGTGAATTTCCATATGGGAGCTCATATGTTCTGACAAGTACTTTGAGGGTGAGGTTTAATCTTTTTTTGAAATGATTTGAAACATCGACGCACAGGTTGAGATAATAAGATGAGAGATAGTTTCGAAAAATCGAAAAAAACGATTGTTTATTTTTTCGCAAAAATGTGTACAAAAATATTAAAAAATTTTAAGTTCGGTTGACATGTTAAAACAAATGGTGATATAATTTTACAAACGAGTGGAGAGAATAAGAGAAACCACCCAAAGTGATCGGTGTGGTTTCTTTTTTGATAACAGACATCATGTAGGAGGCGTAAAAAAATGGGAAAAGAGCTTTTCTTAACACACTGGTTGGGAAGAAATGATGAATACAGATTACCACCAAAGATGCTTTTTGGCTTCAACACCATTGAAAAGAGTGGAGAAGTAGCGGAAGAAATAGCGAAAAACAAGGATGTGATCGTCATAACGGATAAGGCGTTGTACGATCTTGGACTTATAGAAGGACTTATAAATTCACTCAAGGCACATGGCTTTAAAATCGACGTGTACGCGCCAGATGCCATAGAACCCACTTTGGATCAAGTACATAAAGTCATAGAAGAAGCCTCAAAAAAAGATTACGGTCTGATAATAGGCATAGGTGGTGGAAGCAGTTTAGACAGAGCAAAAATGGCGGCATGTTTTGCAGGTAGAGATGAAAAAATAGATGATTACCTTGCACCAAGCACAAAACCGTTGCCTCCTTCAAAACCTAAAATGCTTATACCAACAACTTCGGGCACCGGCAGCGAAGTTTCTAACACGGCAGTTGTCATAGTTCCTGAAAAATACGTTGGAACGGCTAAAACGTGGATAACCGGTGATCCTGTGTTGGCTGAATACGCTTTAATAGATCCAGCCCTCATGTTAAAATTGCCTCCACGCGTAACGGCTAACACTGGTTTTGATGCTTTAAGCCATTGCGCTGAAGGTGTCATTTCTAAACAAGCGAATCCGTTCTCCGACGCTTTGGCACTTCAAGGGATAAAGCTAATGGCGGAAAATATAAGGGCCGCGTACCATGAAGGTGAAAATCTTGAAGCGAGATGGAACATGGCCATGTCCGCGGCGTTAGGAGGTATTGTTATAAGCTTCCCATGGGTAGCTGGACCGGCAACCCTGGGCCATGCAGCATCGGAAGGCATATCTCCAAAGTACAACGTTCCACATGGAGCGGCGTGTGGAGTTTTGCTTCCATATGTTTACTGGTTTAACTTTTCAAGTGATTACGCTCAAAGAAAGCTTGCTCTCATAGCTCAAGCAATGGGAGTGGATACATCGTACATGTCAACTGAAGAAGCTGCTGAAGCTGCAATTGAGGCAACTTTTGATCTTATGGAAGACGTGGATATGCCAACAGATTTAAAGTCATATGGAATGAAGAAGGAAGATATCCCAACGGTGGCAAAATACATTTTGGAAAGATCCGAAAAGATGTATTCAATGTCGGCGTTTAATCCCAGAAAAGCCACTCAAGAGAATCTAGAAGAGTTTTTTGAAGTTGCATACGAAGGAAGAGAAGCGTTGGAAAAGCGACTTTCAAAAAGGTATTGGAAGTGAATTATATGGAAGAAATGAACGGTTACACCGGCAAAATTTTAAGGATAGATCTTTCAAACAGAAAATCATGGACGGAAAACATAAAAGAAGAAGACGCAAAAATGTATTTAGGTGGAGCGGGATTGGCGGCAAAGATTTTGTACGAAGAGCTTGAAAAAGGAGTGGAACCATTATCTGAAAAAAACAAACTCGTCTTCGCTACAGGTCCATTAACCGCCACAGCGGCCCCGGGGTCGGGAAGCGTCGATCTTTGCTTCAAATCTCCATTAACTGGCATATGGGGAGAATCAAGAAGTGGAAGCGATTGGGGGCCTATGCTAAGAAAAGCTGGATATGATATGATAATAGTGGAGGGTAAGGCTGAACATCCACTTTACGTTACAGTAGATGAGAATGAAGTCAATTTTTTAGATGCGGATGAATTGATTGGAAAAACTTCGTACGAAAAGACCTCTTTGTTAAAAGAAAAACTTGGCGAAGATTTTGAAATAGCCTCCATAGGGCCTGCCGGTGAAAAAGAAGTGCTTTACGCAAGTGTGATGTTTGGAGATGGTTCACGCGCAGCTGGCAGAACAGGTGCCGGAGCGGTAATGGGTTCTAAAAATTTGATTGCCGTAGCCGTGCGTGGAAACAAAAGGATTCCGATAGCGCATCGCGAGGAATTTTACAAAGCGTGCAGAGATGCCTCTAGAAAATTGCTAAATCCTGACAACCTTGGAATGAAAACGGATGGTACAACCGGTGATCTTGGAAAGTGTGATGATGCTGGTGATTGGCCAACCAAAAATTGGAGAGCAAATTCTTGGGGCAAAGGTGAAGAACTCTATGAGCACTTTAAAACTCATAATTTGGTTTCTTCTCATGGATGCTATAAAGGGTGTATACTATTTTGTGGGAGAATAGCTAAAGTAGATTCCGGAAAATGGAAGACGCCAATTCATGAGGGCAGTGAATACGAATCTATTTCCGCTTTTACAGCTTTTATAATGAATGATGATATGGACGCCGCCGTTCACGCTTCTTACCTTTGCAACGCTTACGGACTTGATACGATTTCTACAGGCGCAGCTATAGCCTTTGCGATGGACTGCTACGAAAAAGGACTTCTTACAAAAGATGAACTGGATGGACTTGACATGAAATGGGGAAACATGGATGCCGCGGTTGAATTGATAAAAAAGATCGCAAAGCGCGAAGGAATAGGAGATCTTTTGGCAGATGGCGTTATGAGAGCGGCGAGAAAGGTCGGAAAAGGCGCAGATGAAATGGCGATTCACGTTAAAGGCTTAGAAGGTGCTGCTCACGATCCGCGTTCGGGAAAAGCGTTGGCTCTTACTTACGGAGCGAGTAACATAGGCATGAGCCACATACACCCTATCGAAGGAATGGCTTACGATGCTTACAAAGTTGACTTTGGATTGATCCCTTACGGTTTGAGGGATCCAAATGAAGTTGATAGGTTTGATGAGAAAGGAAAAGGAAGGGCTTCTAAAATTCTTCATGACTTTGGAATAATTCCAGATGTAATAGGATTGTGCAAATTCTACATCTACGCGGGCCTTACACCAGATGATATTGCAGTTCAGCTTTCACATCTCACCGGATGGAATATCGATGGAAAAGAACTTTTGAAGATAGGCGAAAGGGTATACAACCTTCAACGCATGTTCAACGTCAGGGAAGGAATCACGAGAAAAGACGATCAACTTCCCGAAAGGGTGAAAAACTTACCGGAATTTGGAAAGTACGCAAACGTTCCCGAAAGTGCGATAAAGAATTACGACATGATGTTGGATGAGTACTACGAAGCAAGAGGTTGGAACAAAAATGGAATTCCTACGAGGGAAAAACTAAAAGAACTGGGTTTAGAATGGACTTTATAAGGTCTTAAATAAAAATTGCCCAATGGGCAAAAAAACAATGGAGGTGGTTTTTGTGTGGCGTAAATTGGTAGTGTTGAGTTTGGCAGTGGTATTTCTCATGTCTTTTGCCATCGCAGCGCCAATAACGATTCATTTTTGGCACGCGATGAACGGACCTTTAGGAGAAATGGTTCAAAAGCTCGTGACCGAATTCAATAAAACTCACCCCAATATAATTGTAAAAGCTGACTATGCGGGTTCATACAGCGAGACTTTAAGTAAGACCATCGCGGCAGTTAAGGGTGGAAACCCCCCAGACATAGTCCAAATATACGATATCGGTACGCAAATGATGAAAGACAGCGGAGTAATAGTTCCAATCCAAAAGTTCATAGACGAAGACAAAACTTTTGATGTCAACACGTTGGTTCCACAAGTGCGCGGATATTACACGATTGGTGGAAAGCTTTACAGCATGCCATTCAACTCCTCCAACCCGGTTATTTATTACAACAAAACGTTATTCAAAAAAGCCGGTTTAGATCCAAATAATCCCCCTACAACTTGGGAAGAATTTGAAAAAGTGGCAAGAAAACTTACGATAAAGAAAGATGGAAAGACGATCCAATACGGTTTCACTTCTGGATTAATTGGATGGTTCTTTGAGCAGTACATGGCTGTTCAAAACGCTTTGATGTTCAACAACGGAAATGGAAGAATAAAGAGAGCGACAAAAGCTGTCTTCGATAGCCCAGCTGGCTTGAGGATATTCAACTTCTGGAACAACATGATTCAAGAAGGAATAATGATAAACGGCGGACCTGGATGGGATAACGCCAACGCCATATTCGCGTCTCAAAAAGCTGCCATGTTGCTCGATTCGACGTCAGATGTTGGAATGATGCTTCAACAGGCAAAAGAAGGACACTTTGAATTGGGTGTTATGGCGCTTCCACATCCAGCCGATGTGCCTTACGGCGGTGTCATAATAGGCGGAGCAAGCTTGTGGATGATAAACACTCACAATCCGGCAAAAGAACAAGCCGCGTGGACCTTCTTGAAATGGTTAGAGCAAACTCCACAACAGGTTCAATGGAGTGAAGGAACGGGTTACTTCCCAATAAACAAAAACGCCATAACCAAAATGATGTATCAGGGCTTCTACGCCAAATATCCTCAATACCTTACAACAGTTTTCCAGCTTCTCATGTCTAACGTTACTTACGCAACAAGAGGCGGAGTGTGCGGTGTCTTCCCGAAAGTTAGAGCAACCATCGAAGAAGCTCTTTCCAAAGTGTTTAACCACACCATGACTCCAGCTCAGGCGCTCAAATGGGCTCAGGATCAAGCCAATGAAGCTATAGAGCAATACAATTCGCTTTATCAATGATTTAAAAAAGCAGGGTAGAACCTCTACCCTGCTTTTATTCTTAAAGTCGCTGAGAGGTGATGAATTTGTCAAGGAAGCTGGTACCTTACTTTTTATTGATCCCAACTCTTCTCATCATAGGGCTGTTTATATATTACCCAGCCGTTTTAACGTTGAAAAACAGTCTCTACAGGGTAAGCCCATTTGGCAATAGAGTTTTTTTTGTAGGAGCAAAAAATTTTGAAGCGCTTCTCCATTCTCCAAGCTATCAACAGGAAGCTTGGACAACTCTTATATTTGTTGCTGTAAGTATAACCTTAGGATTGATAATTTCTTTGCTTTTTTCGTTAGTTTTAAATGAGAAAGTGCCAGGTGTAGGAATATTTAGAACAATTGTTTTCTCGCCATATGCCGTTTCTCCAGCAATTGCTGGAATGCTCTGGTCATTTTTGTTGAACCCGGTTGTTGGATACGTGAGTTACGCATTTTTAAAAATGTTTGGCGTTCAAAGCCATTGGCTAACCACATATCCTTCTGCTTTGATAGCCATAATAATCGCGACCATATGGCAGAATCTGGGATTCAATATAATATTCTTCCTTTCAGGCCTTCAGGGCATACCAGATAGCTATTATGAGGCTGCAAAGATAGATGGCGCCGGATCTGTAAGAAGGTTTTTCAGTATCACGCTTCCATTGCTTTCTCCTATAACTTTCTACCTTGCCATAATGGATATAATTTTCACCATGTTCTCATCTTTTGGAATAATAGACATAATGACCCAAGGAGGTCCGGGAAATTCGACAACCACCTTCATATACCGTTTGTATAGAGATGGCTTTATCTACTTCAACAGTGGAATGGCTTCCGCTGAGTCTATGATTCTTATTTTGATAATGGGTGTTGTAACGTTTATTTATTTCAAATTCGTGCAAAGAGTGGTGCATTACAGATGAAAAAGAGCACAAAAAAGAAATTAAGAGTGGTTATAATAGAAGTTTTGCTAGTGGTAATAGCCTTGATAGTGCTTTTACCAATATTGCTTGCTCTAAGCATGAGCTTGAAGAGTCCGGGAGAAGTCTTTTCTTTTCCGCCCACCCTTCTTCCTCACAAGTTGTACTTTCAAAATTACATAGAAGTTTTCAAAAAAGTCAACATGGGAAGGTTCTTGCTTAACAGTTTGATAATAGCCTCAATAATAACGGTTGGAAAAACTATATTCGGAATATTTGCGGGCTTTGCCTTTGCAAACTTCAAATTTAAAGGCTCTAATTTGCTGTTTGCCATATTATTTATGACACTTTTCATGCCGGCCGAATTGCTCCTTGTCGTGCCTTTGTTCAACTTGATGAGGATTTTTCATTGGGTCAACACTTACTGGGCTTTAACGGTGCCATTTTTGGCAAGTGCAACATCAACATTTTTAATGAGACAGCATTTCATGACGATACCAAAAGATCTTGAAGACGCCGCAAGAATAGATGGAGCCACTTCGATGAAATTTTTGTTCCATATCTTGATTCCAATTTCAAAATCCATGATAGGAGCAGTTGCAGCGATAAACTTCGTTTACGCTTGGAATCTTTATCTGTGGCCGCTGGTTGTAACCAATAGCAACGATATGAAAACGGTTCAAATAGGACTTAAAATGCTGATGAGCAATCAATCAAATAACAATTGGGGAATAATAATGGCAGGGACTTTGATAGCGTTAGCGCCAACTTTGTTGTTGTTCTTCTTTGTGCAAAAGTTGTTCGTAAAAGGGTTGGCTTCAAGCGGTTTAAAAGAGTGATAATATGCCACATATCTCTTTAATTTCATGGAATGTTAACGGCATAAGAGCCGCGCAGAGGAAAGGGCTGATCGATTTCATTCAAAAGACCAAAGCAGATGTGTTTTGCTTTCAAGAAATCAAAGCGAATGTAGAAAATATTCCCGAAGACGTTAAAAATCTTGAAGACTACGAGAAATTTTTCTACTCTGCGAAGAAAAAAGGATATGCGGGCACAGCCATCTTGACGAAGTTAAAGCCGTTAAACGTCGTTTATGGCATCGGAGATGAGATCTTCGATGACGAAGGAAGAACCATAACTATTGAATTTGAGAATTTTTTTCTTGTAAATGCTTATTTCCCCAATTCTCAACATGGGTTGAAGCGATTGGATTTCAAGCTCAAATTTGATAAAGAAATACAGGAATATTTAAACGAATTAAAAGCAAGAAAAGACGTGGTGTTGTGCGGCGATTTCAACGTGGCACATAAAGAAATAGATATAGCGAATCCAAAACAAAACGAAGGCAATGCCGGTTTTACGCCAGAAGAGAGAGATTGGATGAGTGAATTTCTAAACGATGGTTATGTGGATACTTTCCGAATGTTCACGAAAGATGGTGGGCATTATACCTGGTGGACCTACAGATTTAAAGCGCGTGAAAGAAACATAGGATGGAGAATAGATTATTTCGTAGTGAATGAAAAAATGAAGAAGAAGGTAAAGCGGAGCGCTATACTTTCGGATGTTTTAGGTTCCGACCACGCTCCAATACAACTCGAAATGGAAATTTAAAGTTCACCGTGAAGGTGAACTTATTTTTCGCATTTTGGCGCATGTGAACATTACGAAAAATAGTTTCTTTTCTAAGGCTATCAAAATGTATTTACTCTTTTTTTACCTTTAATTTAGAAGTGATCAAGTTCATCGTTATCACCATTCCTTTTTCAGATTCGTATTTGTAATTTATGCTTTCTGTTTCTTCCTAACTTCTTCATATTTATTTTTAGATAATCTTTATATATAATGTTTTACGATAATTAACGTGACTATAATCACTATTAATCGCTTTCTTTCTTGTTAAAATGCTAAAAATCTTAGAAAAATTCAATCAAGGAGGTAGAAAAATTGACTACATTGATTTTAGTGATAATAGCTGTTGTCTTCTTTGGCTTTTCAATTTTCAAAAGCAAAGAAAAAACTAAAGAAAGCTTGAAGATTTCGAAGAATTTGATGGCAACAACTTTTGTTGAGGTAATAGGAGTAATGGCTTTGGTAGGATGGGTGCTAGCTATGCTTCCTCCATCTCTTATCAAACAGTGGCTGGGTAATTCTAATGGAATCATCAGTATTTTACTCTCAGCAACTATTGGAACGGTTACGATTATTCCAGCCTTTATCGCTTTTCCACTTTCCGAATCATTGCTCAAAAGTGGAGCTTCTATAGCAGCAATAGCCGCTTTCATAACAACGCTAACAATGGTAGGTTTTGCAACTATGCCAATAGAGTTTAAATTCTTTGGAAAGAAATTTACTTTACACAGATTATGGATAAGTTTCTTGGCGGCAATTCTCATTGCACTCTTAATGGGGGTGATTTTAGGATGAAAAAACTCAAAAACGTTATTAAAGAAAACAAACTCATATTCTTAAGCATTTTACTTTACGCAATAACTTTTTTCGTGTCTCCTCAAATATTCTTTAAAAGCTTAGAAATAACAAAAGGCTTTCTTATACAAATGTTAGAAGTTTTACCACCTATATTTGTCATTTCTTCGTTAATAATGGTATGGATTCCAACAGAAGTTATAACAAAAGCTTTTGGAAAAGGGTCCGGATTCAAAGGAAAGCTTTTATCTGTGCTTATTGGAGGATTTTCAGCTGGTCCAATATACGCCGCTTTTCCAGTTGCTCAGTCACTCTTTTACAAAGGCGCCAGTGTGGAAAATACGGTTATCATATTGAGCTCTTGGGCTGTTATAAAGTTTACCATGTTCATGGTTGAATCTAGCTTCTTGGGTATAACTTTTGCATCCACAAGATACGTTTTAACTGTACCATTCATAATAATCATGGGATATATCATGGGAAAATTGGTAAGCAGAGAGGATGTCTTAAAAGAACTAAACAACAGAAAAGTCGAATATAAATCTGTAAAGGATGTTTTGAGAGAACTACCAAATATGAACTGCGGCGCTTGTGGTTATAAATCGTGCCAAGACTTTGCAGAAGGTGTTATGAGAGGAGAAGTCGTAATAGACGATTGTGCTATTAGGAAACGGGCGAAAAAAACTTCTTCTGGTCTTCAAGAAAGACATCAAGAGGAGTAAGGATCACTCAATAAAAAGGCGGATAAAATAATGTCCGCTTTTTTATTTGTTTTAACAAAACAAAAAATCAACAAGTACTTTCACATGATGACGATCAACGATCTTTATCATCTTTTTACTCTCAAGAATTTTGAACTTTCTTGATACTACTTCTCTTACGCTGCCAATATCACTCGCTATTTTTTGCTTTGATTCAAAGTAAACAGTTGAGGATTTTTGTTTTCGACGCAAGAAACAAAGATACCTTATCAACTTCTCTTCAACTGATTTTATAAGCAATAATTCTATCACATTTGAAAGATTGAATACCTTATTCCCTATTTCGTTCAAATAAGATTTCAGGAATTCTTCGTTTTCGAAAAGCTCCAAAATAATTTCGTAGGGAACTTCCAAAATCTCAGAATTCTCTATGCTTATTATGTAAGATGGGTAATTTTTGAACGCGAATATAAGGCTCTCTCCAAAAGTTTCATTTTTTCTCACATGTCTCAGAATTTGTTCATTACCATTTGTGAAATATTTTACAACTTTAAGAGCTCCATTTAAAACCACACTTACATGTTTTATCTTTTCTCGAGGAGAATGAATAACATCACCCTTTCTGACATACAGCAGCATACTTTTTTCCTCTAACCTTTTCTCCTCAAATTCATTTAATTTTCTAAAGATTCTAACATCTGTAATCTTTGATGACATTTTTCACTTATGCGCTAACAGAATTATCATATGTTGCCTCTCACACTCTTTGTTTTTACTCAACCATTTACGGCGAATTATATCACATAACACCACTTTGGTCCACCATCTTTATTTTTCGGTCAACAAAAAAATTATGTGTATTCGAAAATCAATCTTCTATCCTGTTGATGGCCAACTTCACATCCCCTATTGGAGCATCCAAGGTGGAACTTAGCGTTTTAACTTTCATCTTCAAAAAATCGGCTATGGTTTGCATCAAAAGTTCGCTCTTAGTAACTCCTCCCACCACATAAATTTCATCTTTCAACGGTATTGACGCTTCTTTTGCGGTTTGTACGTTTAACCTCAAAGATTCCGCCAATGATTCCAAAAATGCCCTGTAGACATGAGCACGCGTAGTTGAAAGGGTCAAACCGGTGATCTTTCCTCTCAGGTTCGGATCCCATAAAGGCGCCCTTTCTCCCATGAAGTAAGGCTCTACTTTAACACCTTCCGCGCCAGCTGGGATTTTTTTTGCCTCTTCTTCCAGCTCTTGCAACGTTTGATCTGGCGCAAATTCTTTTCTAAACCATTCAAGAATTGCTCCTGCCGTTGTGGCACCACCAAACGAATAGATGTTTTTCAAGGGTTCAATCACGTAAGGCATGTTGACCATCTTTGGGGTAAGGTATCTGCCGTCGTGAATGGTACCCCAACACATCGACGTTCCTATCATAGCCACGTGATCTCCACTTTTTTCCACGCCTGCGGCATAAGTGGCAACCGCCGCGTCTATTCCACCAGACACAATAGGGGTTCCTTCTTTCAAACTAAGAACCGAAGCGAATTCGGCGTTAAGCTTTCCAACTACGGCATTTGAGGGAAGTATTTTATCCGGGAAAAGATGACGAGGTATTTCCATTTCTTTGAGAAGTTCCTCGGACCACTCCCTTTTTTTGAGATCGAATACCCCACCGATGTTTCCAGCAGAAGAATAGTCAATCGCTATTTCGCCGGTGAGCTTGTATATCACGTAATCCTTCGGCGTTAGCAAGAGTTTGAACTTTTTCCAGTCAGGATGGTGGTTTTTCAACCATAGTATCTTTGTGAATCCAAAGTATGGATCGACGTAATTTCCCGTTATTTCAAAGAGCTTTTCAACCCCTATACGTTCTTTAACCCATTCTGCTTCTTGGGTGGCACGCTTGTCCATCCAAATAAGAGCGGGGGCAAGCGGTTCCATCGCGCTATCAAGGGGCACTCCAGAACCTCCGTAAAGCCCACTTACACACATCGCCTCTATGTCCCTTACATCAGCCTTATTCACCGCCTCGCTTAACGCTTGAGTAAAACCTTTCAACCACACTTCCGCTTTTTGTTCAGCGAAAAGCGGTTTAGGCATATCCACACCATAATGCGCCGTCGCTTCGGCGACAATGTTTAAATTCTCATCCGTTATAATCGCTTTTGTAGAACTAGTTCCAATATCCACGCCAGCGAAGTATCTCATTCTTTACCACCGTAGATCTTGTAATCTATACCGGCAATTTTGCAAAAGTCCACCAATTCTTCCACGTAATTGCCGTAAACACCATGAGTGTGATTTGAATCGTAAGTGGAAAGAAATTCTTGGGCATCAACCTTCAACCTTGCAAAAGCATGAGGCCACTCCACCTGTGTGGCTCGTGCCTTTTCTTCGTTCTTTTCCTCTCCAAAATCCATGAACTCAGCGGGTAAAATCGCCATCCAATACTTTCCGTTCTTTCTTGCAAGACGCGCAAGCGTAACCTCTCCTGGTGCGGCGATATGCCTTACAGATGCGCCACCGGCGGGAAAGTAGAAACCTTCTGGATAGAATTCAACCTTTTTCAGATTTTCTTGGGGATCGAATGACTTGCCGGCAAAATAAGTTGCATGCTCACCGGAATTGCAAAGATCGAAGAAATTATCTTCCGCATCGTAATGGCGAACATCGGCAAAGAGAACGGGCGTTCTTGCTATGAGCTTGAATATCTGCATTGTGAGAGCCCCGTCAGAATCCGCTTCCGTTGCCAGAACGAAAGGTTCGTGTTCTCCTTCCCAATCATATGGATCGTTCATGAAAGCTTCCGCCACATCCATGGTAACAAAATTGTCCGTCAATTCCGGTTGCCCTTTAATTCCTGCGAAATCCAATTCGTTGTTCTCTATGATACGTTGTATGGCATGATAGCTCTTTATCTGCGTTTTAAGCTTTTCCGGAGTAAGCTGCTTTCCATCGTAATGAATTTTCTTCGCCATTTTCTCAAGCCACTTCAATCCCTCTTGAGCACGGGATTCTTCAACCTTTTCGGACAGCCTTATAACTTCGTATTGATCTATATGTTCAACGTCTATACCGAAAATCGAATTCCAGAGGTCAACGTTCGGAACGGTTGTATACATTCCCATAGGCCTTCCACCTATCAAACCGTACCTTTGTCCTTTCAAAGAATTAAAAGTCGATGCAGCTCTCACAAAAGACATGACCTTTCTCAGAACGTTTTCGTCGTTGATATCTCCCCATAACCTTTTGTGAACAACACCAGTTTGATCCAACGCCCCAGCGGCTGCAAGCATTCCAACCATTCCAGGATACTGTGGGTTTATGTTGCCAAAAAGGAGAAAAGGTGATGGTGCGAATTTGCTTGCTATCACAGAAAAATGTGGGAAAGCCCAAACGGAGTAATTGAATATCGTCAATTCGGCTCCTCTTTCCCTCAATTTCAGAGCCTCTTTTTTGGCAAGTGAGGGCTTGGAAATTATCTCATCGGCTTCTATCATCTCAATTTCATTTGTGCCTTCTAAAGCTTCCACTATCGCTTTTTGGAATTTTTTGTTTATTTCCAACAACTCATCGTTAACGTTTTTCCTTCCATCAGAGAAGGTCATTATTCCGACTTTTATCTTCTCCATGATCCTCTCACCTCTTTGTCCTCTTTATGTTTCAAACTATGTAAAATGCTTTTTTGTTCTTCATATTTTCCACTTCAATCCTACTTCCTTTAAAACTTTGCTTATTCTTTCTTTATAGGTCCTTGCTTCATCTTCCCCCAGTTCCAAAAGCGGTGTTCTAACCCCACCAACTTTTACACCTCTCCATTCTAAAGCGGCTTTCAAAAGCGGAATGCTGGTTCCATCACCAAGAGCCAACGATAATTTTGTGAGTTTCCTTTGATATTCTTTTGCTTGAGAATATTTTCCGGCTTTAAAGGACTTCCAAACTTTAACGAAAAATTCCGGAAAAACCGTTGCCGGCCCAGAAACACAGCCTTTTCCACCAACAAAAAGCACAGAGACAAAAGCCCTGTCGTAGCCAGTTAACACCGAAAAATCGTCTGGAGTATCATTTATGAGGGAAAGCACGTGGGAAAAATTTCCGCTGCTGTCTTTAACTCCCATGATGTTTGAATATTTCTCATGCAAATCAGTGGCAATTTGTGGGGTAATCCAGTTGTTAGTCAAAGAGGGAATGTTGTAAAGGTATATGGGAATATCATGAAATCTTTCCCCAATTTTGGCGTAAAAATTTTCCATCTCTCTTTCCCCAATTCTGTAATAAAAAGGTGTTACTATGCCCACTCCATCCGCCCCGTTTTTTTGAGCGTGTTCGACCAACGCAAGTACCTCTTTCAGTCTCATTGCTCCACAATGTGCGATAACTTTCACCCTTCCATTTGCTGCCCTAAGAAAAGCTTCAAGGACGCACCTTCTTTCATCTATGCTCAGCAACAACCCCTCAGATGTTGTGCCATTAACAAAAAGACCATTTACCCCTTTTTCAATGAGAAAATCGACGTAAGGTGGAATGGCTTTAAAATCAATTCTACCTCCATTCTTGGACATAGGGGTTACCACAGCCGTTACAACACCTTCAAGCATTGTCTTCACCTCTTATATGTTTTAAAATCTCATTTAGATTTGCACGAGCATCGATGAAATTCACCCTATTTTTTGTAAAAAAAACGTGAACGTTTTCTGAGTCGACTAAAATGCAAGGATATGAATATTCTCCATTTCCCATAAACACATTTATGGGCTTAGACCATGAAAAACCATCACGTGATACCGAAATGTCAATCCGATTTCTGAAGAACTCTGAATGATTATAGGCTAACAAAAAAATTTTCTTTTCTTTGATTTTGACAAGAGAAATACCACTGTTTGGGTTAGGAACATCCATTTTTGATGAGGAAATCCAGCTTAAACCTTGATTAAACGAAAGGGAATAATACATTCTTCCCATCTTTGTCCTACTCAGCATTAACAAAGTACCGTTATCAAGTTCCACCACGGCAGGCTGTATTATACCTTTAACTGTCGTATCACCATATAAATTCCATTTGTTGCCATCTTTTTCTGAAACCAATACCATTGGAAACCACTCTTTTTCGTCATAAATTGGTATCAAATACCTTCCATTTGATAATTTGATTGGCTTTGATTTTGTCATCAAGCCTCGTTGTTCACTTATGATTTCAACATCAGACCAACTTTTTCCATTATCCTTCGAGATTTTCCGGGCAATTATCGCACTTTTCCAGCTTTTTTCCGGCAGTATTACAAATAAAAGCCAGATTTCGTTTCCGTTTGGTAATTTCCAAAGCACTGGATTGCCCAATCCTAATCCCGGGAGTTTAACAACAGCTTTTGGGGTATTCCATTTACCATTTTCAAATGTAGATGAATATATAACGCTGTCTGGTGCCGTTTCATACGATGCGGAGTACCACACGGCCATAATCTTGCCTTCAACTTGTTCCACACTTATCGAATGATGCATTGGAGGGTAAAGCTTTTGTTGCAATACACTCGAGAAATCGAACAAATTCTTCATCATCCTTTTATCCCCGTCATCATGATACCCTTAACAAAGTAGCGCTGCAAGAATAAAAATATCGCTATTGCCGGAATAGTTGCCATCAAAGCGGCGGCCATAGCCGGACCATATTGAGGAGCCGATCCACTCACGCCACTTTGCCCTCCAAAGAATTGTGCAATTCCCACGGGCAAGGTTCGCGAAGCATCCGAACTTACAGATACCAACGGCCATAAGAAGCTCGTCCAATTACTCATAAAGGTGATGATGGCTACCGCACTTATAGACGGCCTTGCAAGGGGAAGCATTATTGACCACCATATCCTAAAACTTCCCGCTCCATCGACTATGGCAGCATCCAGAAGATCCTGAGGCACGCTTTTGAAAAAACTCGTTAGTATGAAAACTCCCGTTACGTTTCCGGTTGTTGGCAAAATAAGAGCTATCAATGTATTTAAAAGATTCATGTTTGCAAACATAAGATACAGAGGCACTATGGTTACTTGAATGGGAACCATAAGCATGGATATTATGATGGAATAAAGCACTCTGTTACCTCGAAATTTCATTCTCGCAAAGGCAAACGCAGCAAGCGAATCTATAAAAATCACTATGATCATCGCCACCACAGCTGAAACTATGCTGTTAAAAGTCCAACGGGCAAAATTGAATTTACTTAGAACGTAAGAAAAATTAGACCACGTTGGATGCAAAGGTACCCACTGAGGAGGATAGCTCAATATCTCTCCTTCCGGCTTAAAGGCGCTAACAGTCATCCAGAGGATGGGAAAGAAAGACGTGATGATACATAAAATCAGGAAAAAATACAGCAAAAGCCTTATTAAACGTTTCTTTCCTCTATTTTTCAACTTTCATCACCAAACCTCTTCAAGAATTTCTTCTCTATAAGTATGAAGATAACCAGGAACATGAATATCACGTACGCTATCGCTGAACCGTATCCCAACCTGTAGTACTGGAAAGATTGAACGTACATGTACTGAACAACTGTAAGCGTTGCCATAGAAGGCCCTCCACCTGTCATGACGTAAACTTGTGCGAAAACTTGAAATGTGTTTATAAGCGTTAACATGATCACGACAATTGTGGTGGGAGTCAAAAGGGGAAGAGTTACATTCCAAAATACTTGCCAACTGGATGCCCCATCTATACGAGCCGCTTCTTTTAATTCGTTAGGAATATCTTGAAGTCCGGCAAGAAATAATATCATGTTAAAGCCTATGGTCCACCATACCGTGGCAATTGCCACAGCAGGCATTGCCCAATTTATACTTGATAGCCAGGCGATTGGTTTTATGCCCAAAAAGCCCAAATAATAATTTAGAATTCCAAAGTGGGCATCGAATATCCACAACCATATAACTCCAACAACGGTTGACATAATCACGTAAGGCATGAAAACGAATGTTCGCGCCACTGTCCTTCCTTTTAAAGGTTGATCGACAAGCATGGCAATTAGCAAACCGCCTATCACCAACGATGGTACTGTTAACAACATGAAATACAAAGTGTTTACCAGACTCTTTATGAAATTTGGATCCTTGAAGAGCTCCACAAAATTGCCAAAGCCCACGAACTTTGCCTGCCCAACTATATTCCATCTTGTGAGACTCACAAAAAATCCCGCTATTGAAGGCCCAAATCTGAAAGCAAAAAACGCTATAAGATATGGAATTAAAAACAAATACGGCACCCATTTGTAAGATTTCTTTTTGCCCTTCATCTCTTTCCCCCGTTCACTTCATATTCAAAGTTATTCCAGAAGCCACGATGTGGCTTCTGGAATGAACGCCTATTGAGCGAGTATCATGTTTATTTGTTGATTCATCCATTTCATGACGGACATTATATTCTGATTTCTCACGAGAATATTTTGTCCGGCAACGACAATTGGGCTTACCGAAGCGGAAGAAAAGACCTGTGATTCTTTAGGTATCCTTGGAAGCATGGCAACGTATTCCGCTTCTTTAAGAAATCCATTACGCCCTATAAGGCTCGAGGCGTATTTTCTTGCCGAATTGTATGCCGGTATGTTTCCAGAAAGTGCCCATTTATCCGAATGTTTTACCAACCAGATGACGAAATCCTCCGCCGCTTTCATATGAGCCTTGTCCTGATGAACCGGTATTGTTAAGACATGGCCACTTCCCCAAACGGCTTTATGAGCAAATACTTGTGGCACTGGGAATGTTCCCCATTCTAATCCTTTTTGTGCTTTCATCGCAGGTATTTCCCACGGACCATCCTCAAGCATTGCGGTCTTTCCAATTAAGAAATCTTGAAGTGGGCTGTTAGCTCCTACCGGAGCCACATGGTATTTGAAGAACAGGTCTTGCAGCCACTTCCATGCTTTTTCTCCGGCTTGCAACGGATAGCCGATCTTATTCATTGAAGGATTGAGGAAATTGTATCCTTCCTGTCTTAAAAGCTCATACCATTCCAAAAATCCATGCCAATTCAAAGAATAAAGTGCTATTCCATATTGAACGATGTTATTTGGATCAAAACCAGCTTCGCCAGGATGCTTTCCATTCTTGTCAAGAGTAAGTTTAATGGCCATGTTTAAAAATTCTTTGCCACTTATCCAACCCGTTGGAGGAGTGATTCCCGCTTTTTCAAAAAGTTTTTTGTTGTAATAGATGGAATTCATATGCAAATCAAGCGGAAAAGCGTATTGTTTTCCCTTGTAAAAAGTTCCATTCCACGCTGCAGGGGCAAAATCTTTTGCGCTAAAGCCAGCTGCTTGCAGCACATTAGAAATAGGGGTTAGTAATCCGTAAGAAGCAAATTCCGGAACGTCTGGACCATGCATTGCCAAAATATTTGGAGATTGCCCACCTCTAGAAGAGACTAAAAATTTCGTGAAAAGAGGTGTCCATTGCATCGTGGTCAAAGTTACATGAACGTTTGGATGCGTACTGTTGTATTCTGCAACAAGCTGACGCATGACATTTCCATCCGGACCTGTCCAACCTCCCCAGAATGCCAATTGCAGGGGTTGGGCCATTGATAGTGCTCCAAAGATCAGCACCGCAACAGCCACCAGCAACACTGTTCTAAACTTCATTCAAATCCCTCCTTTTTAGAAGTTGCCCATGCTGTTAAAACAGCAGAGTTTTCTTTTACGATAAATCAAAAATAAAATTTATAGTAAACGTTTACTTTTATAATACACTTATTCTTTTTTCAAAAGCAAATCTGCTTATCGTTGATTAACAACGATTTACATCTTTTATGAGAAAATAATTCATTTTTCTAAACTATTCCTCAAAAATCCTTTTGTTTTCTCACAATTTCTTAAAATACCTTTTAACCTCGTTTGACTTCTTTGAGCAATTCGTAAATCCGGTTCTTATTTTTCTCCAGGTCGTCAGCCAATTCATCAAGGGACCATATGCGCAAATTCAAAATGGCTTGCTGTACCAACATTTCAAGACCGTCTATCGTTCTCAATCCCCTGTTTCGAGCTTCCTGGATGAGCTTAGTTGGACGGGGATTGTAGACCA
>WFYR01000106.1 GCA_015489955.1 Mesoaciditoga sp.
AAACCACCTTTGAACCGTCTGGGCTTATCCGTGGATCTCCTATGAATTTAAATCCCAAAAGATCTCTTGAAGTAACCTTTTTCATTTTTTCCCCTCCTCGCCTTTGCCATTTCAAACTAATTTTAACACAAATATACGTTAGCGAGCCTCATTTTGAAGTCGGCATGTTATATAATGAAACCAAAGACAGATTACTCACGTTGTATGTGGGTGAAAAAGCAAAAAAGGAGGATGTTATATGAAAGAGATTTCCTCACGCGATCTGGAAATAAACCTGGCTCGTTTTGAGATTCCAAAATCTACTCGCCATATTAAGATATCTTCAAGTTTGGAATATCAGCAGCGAGCTTATGAAGCCTTGAAGGATGCTTTGGAACTTGACAATAAAAATTACAATGTATTTGTTTCCGGAATAGCTGGAAGTGGAAGACATACCTTTGTAAGAGAGGTTTTAAAGAACGTCGCTTCAACCATGCCAACGCCAGATGATTGGATCTACGTTTACAATTTCGTAGACCCCCTTTCACCACGTGCCATTTCTTTAAAGGCGGGAAGAGCCAAGGAATTTAAAGACACGATAGACGGTCTGAAAAAAGAAGTGGTGAATTCCATCTTGAAGGCCTTCAACAGTTCTGATTATGAAAAGAAGCATGGCGAATTGGAAGAAAAATACGCTGGTAAAAAAAAGGAGATATGGGACGAATTAAACAAAAAAAGCCTTGAACTTGGGTTTATGGTACAGATAGGGCCAACAGGAATAATAACCGTTCCAATGGCATATGGTAAACCTTTAACTCAGGAAGAATACGAAAAGTTGGCACCAGAGATAAAAAAGAAATACGAGGACAACATTCTAAAAGTAAAAAGGCTTATAGATGGGACGATGCACAAATCGAGGAATTTGGACAGAGAGTTGCAATCCAAGATAGAAAAACTAGATGAAGAGATCGCAAAGTTCGCGATAGATCCAATTTTCGACGAATTTATAGCCAAATTCAGAGGTAATTCTGACGTTGTAGATCACATAAAGAAGATAAAAAAAGACATTTTGAACAATCTGAACATTTTCAGAGATGAAAAAGTGGACAAAGAGAAGTTCATGGTGAGATACGATGTTAACATCATAGTGGATAACTCTGAAACACATGGAGCACCCGTTATAGAAGAATTCAACCCGACTTACGCAAATCTATTTGGAAAAGTAGAGTACTATTCCACTATGGGAACGCTCCAAACGGATTTCAGATTTATAAGACCCGGTATAGTTCACAAAGCAAATGGTGGTTTCTTGATTTTAAATGCAGAAGATATATTAAGATCGCCATTCAGCTGGGATGGATTGAAAAGATTTTTAAGTAGCGGAAGGGTAAAAATAGAAAATATACAAGATCATCTTGGTTACGGTATAACCGTTACACTCAATCCCGAGCCGATCGAGGTCAACACTAAAATAATAATGATAGGTGAACCCTGGGTTTATGACCTTCTTTACAGATATGAACCGGACTTCAGAAAGTTTTTCAAAATAAAAGCACCATTTGATTGGGAATTAAGTTTGGACGATCATGGAATGGATTATTATCTTTCTTTGATAAAGTCAATTGTGAGTGATAAAAAACTTCTCAATCTTAACAGAAGTGCGATAGAAGAGATCGTAAAGTACGGCATGAGACTCGCTGAAAGAAGAGACAAACTCTCCGCTCAGATAAATAAGATTATGGCACTTCTAATCGAGAGTGATAAAAAGGCTCGTAGAGCCAACAAAAAAATAATCTCTCAAATCTCTGTAAAAGAAGCTCTAAGTGCCATGAATAGAAGAACTTCCCTTGAAGAAGATCATATGCTTGAATACGTGAAAAGGAACGAAATAATGATTGAGACTTCTGGAGAAAAAGTTGGACAGATAAACGGCTTAACTGTTCTCGAAATGGCAGAGCATCCATTTGGCATGCCGGTAAAGATAACCGCCAAAACCTACCTTGGCGAGCATGGGGTCGTTGACATACAAAGAGAAGCAAACATGTCTGGAAAGATCTTCACCAAAGCTGTATTAATACTTTCAAGTTATTTTGCTTCCAAATATGCTCAAAAAAATAGGCTTTCATTATCGGCCACTCTCAGTTTTGAGCAAACTTATTCAATGGTAGATGGTGATAGCGCTTCTGTTGCTGAAACGCTGGCGTTGATTTCGGCAATTTCCAAGGTACCTATAAAACAAAGCATTGCTGTAACTGGCTCGATAAACCAGCATGGGGAAGTCCAACCTGTTGGAGGAGTCCCCTACAAAATAGAAGGGTTCTTTAAAGTTTGTAAGAATAAAGGTTTAAACGGTGAGCAGGGAGTTATAATTCCCTCTTCCAACGTTGATGATCTGGTACTTGCAGATGAAGTTGTGGAAGCTGTAAAAAAGGGTAAATTCCACGTCTGGACAGTTGATACCGTAGATGAAGCCATAGAATTAGCAATGGGAAAGAAAGCTGGAAAGATGAACAAAGCTATGAATTACCCGCGCGGAAGCGTTAACTACTTAGTTTGCAAGGAACTTGAAAGAGTTTCAAAAGCGCTTGAAAAAGAAAAAACGAAAAAAGAAAGAAAGTCTGGGCCTAAGAAAACTAAAAAAGGAAAAAGCAAAGAAAAATGAAAATAGTTCTGGCAACTTCAAACTCCCATAAAATAATGGAGATCAAAGATATAATAAAAGACATCCTTGATAAATTTGAACTGTTAGCCATGAAATTCAACGTGGAAGAAAATGGAAAAACGTACGAAGAAAACGCTTTAAAGAAAGCCAAGATTGCCTATGAAAAAACCAAAATTCCTTCCATTGCGGATGATAGTGGACTAACTATTGACGCTTTACCTGATTTGTTGGGAATAAAATCCGCACGTTTCATGGAGGAAAAAAGCTACGAAGAAAAAAATATGACCCTTTTAAAAATGCTAAGAAATGTGCCTGATGAAGAACGCACCGCACGTTTCACCTGTGTTGCAGTCTTTTACGATGGAAGCCCGCATGTTTTTAAGGGTGTGATGGAAGGAAAGATATCGCACGAAATGAGAGGAAAAAATGGTTTTGGTTACGATCCAATATTCATACCTGAAGGGTACGATAAAACCACCGCTGAACTTGAACAAAGTGAGAAAAATCTCATAAGTCACAGGGCCAAAGCGTTTAGAAATTTGGCTGATTATTTGAAAAGGATCTTAAAATAGCGACCTCAAAGGTCGCTATTTTCTATTTCCAAACTTATGTCCAACGAATCGATCTTCGTTGTTAGAGCACCTACTGATATAACGTCAACGCCGGTTCCTGCAACTTCGCGAATATTTTTCTCCGTTACACCGCCCGACGCTTCAACAATTGCCCTTCCGTTTATGTACTCCACACATTTTTTCATCAATTCAACGCCCATGTTGTCAAGCATTATAATATCTGCACCTGATGAAACGGCTTCTTCAACTTCTTCGAAATTTTCGACTTCCACTTCTATTTTCATGGTATGTGGAATACTTGCGCGTACTTTTTTCACAGCTTCTACTATGGAACCCGCTGCTGCTATATGATTGTCTTTGATCATCACGGCATCGTACAATCCCATTCGATGATTTGAACCTCCTCCCACCGTTACAGCGTATTTTTCTAAAATTCTTAAATTCGGTGTGGTTTTTCTCGTGTCTGTTACACGCACTCCAAGATCCTTTACCAGATTCACATATTTTCGAGTCTTAGTCGCAATGGCAGACATTCTCTGCAGGAAATTCAAGGCAACTCTTTCTCCTTTCAATATAGAAAGCGTTGGCCCGATAACTTTTGCAATTCGTTCGCCTTTTTTCATCTCTTGACCGTCTTCAATAATGCCTTTAAATTCAAGTGATTCATCTATTTTTGAAAATACCATTTGTGCAACCTTCAATCCAGCTAAAACTCCGTCTTCCTTTGCCAGTATGTACCCCTCACTTGTATGGGAAGGTGAAATGAGGTTTTCAGAGGTCACATCACCCATTCCAACGTCTTCTAAAATGGCCCTGTTTATTATATCTTCAACAATTTTTTCATGCCAGAACATTTGTCGTTCATCCCCCTTTATTCGTCGTAATAATATGAAAATTCTCCCACTCTTTTTTGCTTTCAGGATGATCTTTTCTGAAATGTGCTCCTCTACTTTCATTTCTTAGTAATGCCGCTTTTGCAATTAAAGCCCCTACTGTGAGAGCTTTACGCGTTTTCCAGATATCTTCATTCCATCCTTCTTCCAATCCTTCATTCTTTTCTTTTATCCATTTTAAAAAGATACGCAGATCACTTTCGTTTCTTTCAACACCGGCGTAAAGAGATAATTTATGACGCAATTCTCTTCGAATTTCTTTAGCTTTTGAAACCATCTTTGAACGATTTTCATACTTTTGCATTATTTTTTGAATTTCCACTTCATCATCGCTTTCCATTTCTTCTCTTTGGGCACTTAGAACGGCGCGATGGGAAAACACAAGTCCCTCAAGTAAAGAGTTACTTGCCAAACGATTCGCTCCATGCACGCCTGTACACGCAACTTCGCCGCAAGCGTATAAACCTGGAATATTCGTTCTTCCAAAAGTATCCGTCTTAACTCCTCCCATGGTGTAATGAGCAGCTGGAGCTACCGGTATACGATCTTTTCGCATATCAATGCCGTACTTCATAAGAGTCTTAAAAATAGTTGGAAAACGCTCTTGAATGTATTCACTTCCAAGGTGAGTTGCATCCAACCAAACGTAAGGAGTTTTCAGGCGTTTCATTTCTGACATTATAGCGCGTGAAACCACATCGCGGGGCGCAAGTTCCGCTTTTTCATGGTATTTTGGCATAAACCTTTCTCCTTTTTCATTTAAGAGAATCGCACCTTCTCCCCTTACGCTTTCAGAAATTAAAAATGATAATCCTTTAGGATTGTAAAGTGCTGTAGGATGGAATTGAATGAATTCCATGTCCATAATTTCGGCGCCGGCTTCGTAAGCCATGGCTATTCCATCACCAGTGGCAACATCAGGATTCGTGGTACTTTCGTACAGCGCACCGCATCCGCCACTTGCTAAAATGACAGCCCGCGCTTTATAAAATTTAAAAATTCCATCTTCTAACGCTAAAACACCATTTACCCTTCCCGAATTGTTCTTTAAAAGTTCCAACACGAGCGCATTCTCCACGATTTTAACGTTTTTCTTCTTTCCAACTTTTTCACTTAAAAATTCTCTTAGCTTCTTTCCTGTTGCGTCTCCGCCAGCGTGTAAAATTCGCCTTTTTCCGTGAGCGCCCTCTAGAGTAAAATCTATTTTCCCGTTTTTGTGATCAAATTCCATTCCCATATTCATTAATCGTTTTATTTCTTTCGGACCTTCCTTTGTTAGAATTTCAACTGCCTCTTCTTCACACAACGACGCGCTGGCATTTAGCGTATCGGCCGCATGTAATTTCCATGAATCCCCCTCATCAACGGCAGCGGCTATGCCACCCTGAGCTTGATTGGTATTGCAATCTTCTACACGCTTTTTGGTCAAAAGCAAAACCTTCGTATTCTCTGGAAAATTTAACGCGCTATAAAGGCCGGCAACGCCGCTTCCTATGATCACAAAATCGAATACCTCATTCATTTTGAAAGTTTTAACATCCTTTCTAAAGCGTTGTAAGCTTTTTTTCTCGTTTCCCCGTTTATTTCCACTTCATATTCCATTTTTTCCAACGCTCTCACCACATCTTTCAAAGTGATCTTTTTCATATCAGGACATATGAAATTTTCTTGCAAAGGATAGAATTTTTTATCTGGATTTTCTTTTTTTAGCCTATGGATTATTCCCTTTTCGGTTCCAACCACAAACGATTTTGAATGGCTCTCTTTAGCGTATTTCAGTATTCCGGCGGTGCTTCCCACGTAGTCGCACATTTCAAGCACTTCATTTTGACACTCGGGATGAATTAAAAATTCAGCGTCTGGATGTTCATTTTTTGCCTTTTTCACATCCTCGATGGTTATAGAGTTATGAACAGGACAATATCCATCCCAAAGAATGATTTTTTTATTTGTATGCCTGGCAACGTACGAACCTAAATTTTTGTCTGGCAAGAATATCACCGTATCTTCCTTCAAAGAATTAACGACTTTCACCGCGTTTGAAGATGTGCAACAAATATCGCTTTCCGCTTTTACAGCTGCAGATGAGTTCACATAAGCGACCACAGCGGCACCGGGATACTTTTTTCTCATCTCTTTTATCTTTTCCACGTTTGCCATGTCCGCAAGAGGGCAGCCGGCATCTTTCACGGGCAACAACACTTTTTTGTTAGGCGAAAGAATCTTAGCGCTCTCGGCCATGAATTTCACACCACAGAATACCAAAACCTCCGCATCTGTTTTTGCGGCAATTCGGCTCAATTCAAACGAGTCCCCAACATAATCGGCCACATCTTGAACCTCTCCAATTTGATAATTATGCGCCAATATAAGGGCATTACGGGCTTTTTTCAGTTCTTGAACTTTTTCTACCAAAAATTCGTATTCTTTATTTTCTTTAACCATACCGATTGTCCCCTTTCTATTTCAAAAGAAAGTGCCTTTCGCTTAAGGCTTTCAACACCTTTTTCATACTTTCTTCGTTATCCGTTTCAATTGTATGAAGGTGAACACCATTTGACAGGGAAAGAAGGGGAGTGGCGTTAGACGTTTTAAGGGCACTCATAAACTTTTCAACTTCATCCAATGTCCCTATGGATATATTTCCGCGCAATTCGCCGTACAACGGATGTTCAACTATAACGTCTAAAACTTTTCCGCCATTTTCAATCACACACTCCAATTCTTCTCTTATTCTTTCTCTTGGATGTTTTACGGCAATTATTTTTGTAATACCTTTTTTTTCATTTTTAAAGTTCATCAAAACATATCCACGCGCCGTGGAAGTTATATCATATCCTTGAGATTTTAGAATAGAGATATCTTGCACTATAACCTGTCTGGTTACCCCAAGAAGAGTTGCGAGATATTTTCCGCTCAGTTCTTTTGTGCTTGTCGAAAGCAGTTCAACTATCTTTTTCCTTCTCTCTCCCTTTTCCAAAGTTTCTCACCGCCACATATATTTCTAAAATTATAACACGTGTATATACACATGTCGATTTAAATTGATTTTCAAAGTCGTGAGTTTTAGATGAAGTATTTTAAAAATGGACAAAAAGAAAAACGGCAGCGTTCATTTTTAAATGGGTCTTAGAAAGCGCATCTTCTTACTTATCGAACAAAAAAGTTCGTAATACGAATTATAATCCAAGATTAAACCAAGAGATGATGAAATTTTTCATAAAGTGCTCATGGCACTCAACAAAAATGTGATAAAATTCTCATTGATGAGGAGATTAAAAACTTTAGGTTATCTTTCAACTTTTGATTCAATTTCAAAGATGCTTACATGAAGGTCCTTCCAAAAGAGAATATTCATCTTTTCTTGCTAATAACGGCGATGAAAAAAGGTAGTTATTTTCTTATCCTCCTTAAATCGAACCTTTCCAAAATATTCTCAAAGATAGAGGTGATTTGTGATGAGTAAGAGGATACTTTTAATCTTGATTTTCTCGCTTGTTTTTTTATTTGTAATAAGCACAGCACGTTCATTTTCCTTACGTAGCACAATCTGGCTTTGGAGAGAAGGTAAAATGGGTAAGCTATCAGGATTTCTTCCGACAAACGTCTGTTTAGATTCCATAAACAGTACACTTTATGTGGACTACATGGGAAGGTCCATCATCAGCGTGGTAAATGCAAAAAATGGGAAAATATTGAAAACCATGAAAAGCGATGGTGCCTCGCAGGGTATGGCTTTTGCACCAAGTGTAAATAGAGTATATGTTGCTGAGGGAAATACTGGTAAAGTCATGGTTATAAATGCCAAAAGTAACGATGTTATCGATAAAATTTATGTTGGCAATCAGGCTAAAGCAGTTGGTTTTGATCCAGAAATGAATACGTTGTACGTTACAGATCCAAAGGATAAAAGTATAAGTATAATTGATGTTTCAATTGATGAAGTGATAGATACGATCAAGCTTTCAGATTCACCAAACGCTCTATATATAAGTGATGGAAAGATCTACGTTACAACTCGCTGCAAAGTGCTTGTGATAGATGGTAAAACAAATAAGATTCTAAAGACATTTCATATATATGGGAACTTAGAAGGAATAACCGTAATTCCTAAAATCAACAAGATTTATGTGATTTTAAAAGAACAAAATGAAATAGCCGTTTTGGATATGAATAGTGGAAAAGAAATCAAGACTATTCCAATTGATGATGGATCCCATAGCATCGTTTTTGATTCAAAGCATAATAGAATATACATCACGAATTATAGTTACAACAGCTTAAGTGTCATAAACCCAATTACCGATAAAGTCACTAACAACGTGAAATGCAGCGCTTCTCCATATGATATGGCAATAAATGGAGAAGTTGCTTACATAACGAACTCGTATACGAATTCGATAACATTGGTAGACATACAGAAAAATAAAAAGATCGCTGAGTATAATTTAGGAGTTTGTTCCATGGGAATGACATCTGACAAGAAATACTTGTACGTGTGCAATACCGCTGATAATAATGTATTTGTAATTGATAAAAAGACAAACAATTTGGTAAACAAAATAAAAGTAGGCTTTCAGCCAACAGATGCAAAAATCGACTTTGCTTTGAAAAAACTATTTGTTGCCAATGAAAGCTCAAACACCGTGAGTGTTGTAGATTTAAAAACTCAAAAAGTCGTTCAAACGATAAAACTTCCGGGTGATCCATTAAGTGAACCATTTTCCATGGATGTGGATCAAAAAAATAACGTGGTATATGTTGTTGAGGGTTATTTAGAAGATGTGGTTGCCATAGATGCTTCAACAGGAAAATTAATGTGGAGGGCACCTGTAGGAAAAGATCCAACTGACATTTGCTTTGACAAAAACACCAATCAACTTTACGTTACCAACGAAAGAGATAATACCGTAAGCGTCATAGATTGTAAAAAACAAATGACAGTAAAGACAATAAAAGTCGGAGAGGGCCCTTATGGGATCATCTTAAATGAATTAACTAACACGGTTTATGTGGCAAATTACTTTGGTAACAGTATAAGCGTTATAAATACAAAAAATAATGAAGTTATTCGAACGATAAAAAATGTAGATTATGATCCGTCGGTACTGGCAGTGGACAGCCAAAGAAATATAATATTTGTCATTACGAACACCGATTTGGATTTTTTAAAGGATGGTAAATTACAAGGAGCAATAAGCGTAGGAAATTTTCCGGGTTATGTGTACTTTGATAAATTCAATAAAAAGATTTACGTTTCTAATTTTGGAAATGGTTCGATAAGCGTGATTTATTGAAAATGAAAGCGGAACTAATGGTTCCGCTTTTTGATTATTCTAGGTTGGGCATTCTTCGAAAGCTACTAATTAGTATTGTTTATGAGGCACTTGCTTCATAACCTTCTAAACACATTTCTCTAAAGGTAGGTGTTTATTATGAAAAAGAGCGTAAAAATTGCTCTCTTAGTTCCTTTAGCATGGATAAGTTTTATAATAATTTTCAAATTGCAAGGAATAACAACCATTATTTCTTTAGAATGGGCTTTGTTTATGGCAATTCAACTTCCTTTTTTCTTAACTGTTTCTTGGTCTAAAAACATAAAAATCGTTGATATTGGGCTAGTTGTTATAATCATTGCTTTTGCGATCATCTGCTATCTTTCTGCTGTTGCCTTTTCCATACTCTTGCTATCTGAACTTTCGGTGCTTTTCGTAATGTTACTATTTATGTTGTTCTATAGGGTTAAATTAAAAAAAGGCAGCGTAC
>WFYR01000107.1 GCA_015489955.1 Mesoaciditoga sp.
ATCGAATAAAATAGGGATGCCTATTAAACCTAGCCATCTTAACAAAGATGGTAACATTTCACCCAAAAGGAGGCATCCCTACATGAGAATATTAACAGAAATTACATCTTTAACGCAAGTACTTTTTTCTCTTTCTTTTTCTCGAAATATTACCATCCTTATCATGGAGATTCTCTTTTTCAATCTAAGGCCTAGAATAAGGCAATTAGCTTTGTTTTTTCCATGCAACACGTCATTCAAGCATAGAAGAAAGCGTGTACAAAGATTCCTTTCTTCATTCAAGGATAAGATATTCAAGGTGCTCTTTCATATAGCATTGAGTGTGTTTAAAGAGCGCTCTGAATACCCATACGTGGATTTTTCTACTGGCTGCGCGGGAGAGCCCCGTACAAAGATCCCAAATGGTTTTATTTGAATTCTTCGATTTTGATATATCCCCCGGGGTAAACTATCACCCGCTTAATCAAAGCTTTTATGGTTTGTTCAACAGTTTCTGGAGATTCAAGTGCTTTGATCAAACGATCACGCCGAGCTTTTAATTGTTCTGCCGTTACTATAATCTTTTTGCCGGTTTCTACTTGATAGATTTCTTTTTCTATTTGCTTATACGCTGTTTCTAACTCAGTGGCTTTTTGTTCGTAAAATTCGACAAGCTTACCTTCTGCCACTTTGGCAATAATATGATCAATCTGAGTGCGAATCTCACTTCTTTTCTGATAAAGTTCTGAGAGTTTCTGAGCTCTCTCAGTGTCTTTTTGGGTTTCTGTCTGATTAATTTTATCCGCAAGCGCTTCAAAGTCTACATCTGCGAAGATGATGTTTCTTATATATGAAAGGACAGCATTTTCTACTTTTCGCACTCCTATCGATACATACTTATCTGCTTTACCCACCTTCCAAGCATAACATAAGTATTTTCTACCGTTGCCGATCATTCGTGAACCACAATCACCACAAAAGATTATGCCGGTGAGCAGGTGATGATATTTTTCTGTTGTAGGATGTATTCTAAAACGTTTTTGAGCAGTTTCAAGCATATTATGAGATATGATGGCAGGATGTGCATTTGGAACGAAAATTGCATCTTCACGAGGCTTTCTGTGTTTTGTTTTCTTCGTGCCGTAATTATATACACTTGTTCCATCATAAACTGCGTTGTGCACAATCGAATAAAGAGAAGAAGAGGTCCATAAATTTCCCTTGCGGGTTCGGTAACCATGTTTGTTAAGATATGTTGCTATATCACGATATGTCAAACCTTCGATAAATTTGGCAAAGATAAGCCTAACAACTTCTGCTTCTTTTGGTTCTATTTCTAAAACGGTACGATGTAATCCTTCGTTATCAATGATGGGTTTGAGTTTATATCCATACGGTGGATTGCCCCCAAGCCAGTATCCTTTTTTTGCTACTCTGATGGTTTTACGCTTGACTTCGTCTATGAGATTATCTCTGTAAAATGAATTGATATCTGACAAGATCCAACGCATGAGCTTGCCAGCCGGAGAGGAAACATCTATTCCTTCGCTTGCGGACAAAACAAGAACGCCTTGTTCTTCAAGGCGCCGAGTTATAATTCGGTCTTCTACGTCGTTTCTGTAAAAGCGGTCGAACTTATCTACGATGATCAGATCATATTTGCCGTTTAAGGCGTTTTCTATCATCTTTGAAAAGTTCATGCGATCTGTCTTGGCTCCAGAATCTTTGTCAAAGAATATATCAATTACACGGATGTTTTTGGATTCGCAAAATTTTTTGCAAGTTTCAATTTGTGTTTCAATAGACGTTTCGGATTGGTGGAGTGTAGAAACTCTCGCATAGATAGCGGCTCGTTTCAATGTTTCACCTCTCAAAATGGTTCGATTGGTTTTAAATTGAAGTTTTTAAGCATATTCATTCTATGCTCAAAATTATCAAAAGCAGCGACTGGATCAATGTTTTCAAAAATAAGTTCTCTGAATTTATCTTTAGTGAAGATGATTGAGTAGAGATATTCATTCACAGGATGCCCGGTTTTAGGAGAAATTCGCTCAGCGTAACCCGAAATCAGTACTTTTTTTATTCGAGGACTAATATTGAAGAAATGCCCAGCAAAATAAAAAGCCAATCCGCATATACCTTGCGCATAATCTTGATTTATTTCTGTTTTGGTTTTGCTTTTAACAGATATTTTGCCCCTTTGAGTCATACTTACTTTTCTGGTTTCAATTTCTTCTATGCTTGGCAGATGTAGATCAGCCTTCATGGTTTCTCCTTCTAATTCATATTCTACAGAGATTTCAAATGGTAATTGAAGGTCTTTCAAAAATGATTCTATGCTCTGATGAATTGCTTTTTCTTCTCCATCAACTATTTGTTCGAATTCAGCAATTTCTTGTTTTCGTTCAAGAGCGTATTTTTCGTTGAATATTTTTTCTTTTTCTTTCTCAGATTGTTCGAATTCTTCTTTCTTTTTTTGCCATTCTTTCAATCTTTGCTCTAAGAGCTCTTTGCTTTTTTCTTCTGTAAATTTTTTGATAAACTTTTTTCTTTTCCAAAAAGAAACTCTTTTAGCAGCTTCTTGAGCAAGGTTTTCAGCTTCATATTTGACAGTTTCTATTGAAGGTTTTGGCAAAGAAAATGGTAAGGAGTGATATTTCATAAGAGGTCGCTTTTTTAGGATTTCTATTTTGTTTTGCCAATTATCATCTGATAATACCTTTGGAGTAGCCTTACATATTTGAACAAAGCTATTAATGTTGTTTTCTACATCCTCTTTTAATCGTTCAAATAATTGTGCGACTCCGACTTTGTAACCTTCTGTTTTCTTTATTCGGCGCAAGAGATATGGATCTACGATGATTTCATTGTCTTCGTTGTAAACAGTGATCTCTCCCGTTTTATCATCCAATTTAAGAAAAACTGAATAAGGCAATGGTGTTTGTGAAGAAGAATAAGGCAATGGTGTTTGTGAAGAAGAATTCCTGCCACTTATTTTGTTTCTAAAATACATGCCAGTGCCCGGGACACCTGCGTTTATGTAAGTGCCATTGGGCCCTACACTAATTTTTGCACCTCTGGGACCGACAGAAAATCCTATACCTTTTTTTGAAAAATTGATACTAAATCCTTTTGCAATGCGAATGCTCCTATGAAATCTCATTCCCATTGTGTTACCTCCTATTTATTAGTCAGGAGAGTGGTTTATTGTTGAATAGACATTATAGGTTTATTCCAAAATTAAATATTGTTATCTTCTGTTAGGCTCTACCATCATATATTGATTGATTTTTTCAATATCTTTTGGAGGAACAATTTGGTCGCTTACTTTTATGTATAATTCTATTGGTTTTAAGTTATCAAGAAAATCTGAGTCGTTAGCTATTTTCTTCTTTCTTTTCTCCTACTCGTTTCAATGTTTCACCTCATTACATCCTTGGAACAGATGCGCCTATTGCTCCAAATATTGCAAGCATAATCAATGTTAAAAGTAACCCCCAGATGAATACTCCCGCTCCAAATCCAAAGCCAAATTTGAATCCGGAGCCAACACTCAATTTTGCTTGAACCTCATTATCTTTTCCATATAAACGTTCGTGCTCTTTACCTGTATCGTGAGTATTTAGCATGTGAACACCTCCCCTAAAGTTAAATTCCTCTGAGCCTTAATTGAAAATACAGAAGACCAGTTGAAAAAGCAATGACAATTCCTACAAGAATTCCTAAGAGATACATTCCAATTGAAATTCCTCTGAGTTTTGAACGATATGCGGCTTTGTAGGCAATTTTGGATTCTTTTGAAAGCGCTTTATAATATTCTCTCTCACTTTTTGGAAGCGATGGCGCAAAAGCATATAAAAGGCCTATGAAACCTAAAAGTATATCAATGTATCCTCCAACTATAGCAACGAGAAGTACCACTATTAAACCCTTTAAGAAGCTATAAAACATTTCTTTACCTTTATTGAGGATAGCATCCTTGAAAGCTTTTTGAATTACAACATCTTCACTCATAAAATGCGTTCCCCTTTTTGCTTTAAATTAAATTTCTCCGAACTATTCAACCTTTTTCCACTTTTCTATGTATTTCTCCAATTTTTTACGCACTGAGTTTTCGGTTATTTCCTCCTTGTATGAAAATATTTCGAGCTCTATCCCATTTTTTTGACACAAACTACGCTTCTTTCGGTCTCGCTCTTGAGTCTTTTCCAATCCTTCTAAACCGCCAAAATGCTTAATTGGTTCATAATGTTGTTTGCCGTTGTATTC
>WFYR01000108.1 GCA_015489955.1 Mesoaciditoga sp.
CGATGTTGTACAAAATTTGACGGTGTATGTTGGTTTCATCCACCACATCGTCATCCACAACGTACAAGCTAGATACGCCATTTCTCGTCAAAATGGTGGCAACGCTTGAGCCTAAACCACCCATCCCTGCGATCAAAACGCTGGATTTTTTCAACCTTTCCTGGCATGTTTTTCCTATAACTGGAATTTGTCTTGTGAAGTATTTCGAATAGCTCAACATCCACCCGCCGCAGGAGGGAATATCTGCACTTTGTCCCCATCATGAAGAGGCGTGTCAAGCAGATTAAGATGCCAAAAGCTCTTGCCGTTTACAAGGATGTTGGTTCCCTTTATGGGTTGACCACCTTTTATGAGTTTATCGTGTATCGCTGGATTTACATCCAGTGAAAGGCGGTGGAGCAGCTGCTCCACCGTCAATTCTCCATCGCTTTCGTATTCCAATTTCTTTATCTTCAAATCAAGCCGAAGCGTTGAGTAAAATTCAATGTGAAGCCTCAAAGTCCCAACTCTTTTCTTTTCTCTTCGGTGGGAATTCCATTTTCGTCCCAGCCTCTTACTTTGTAGTATTCTGGAATTAACACGCTTAGCTTGACGGTTGCGCCTTTTTGTGGGCCGTCTGGAAGTGGATCTTCCAAAAATCTCTTCGGTAGGGTATCCTCTTTTGGATCGAGACCAGCTTCAAGATTGAAGATCCTTTCCAAATTCCATATTCTTTCGCCGATTTTCATCATTTCTTCTGTACTCAAGTTGTAACCCGTTGCCGCGTTTATCAAATCGGCGTAATCGTCTCCGCCAAGTGCGAAAGAAGTGAAAAGACACAATCCAGCCGAATCTATAACGGATGTCAGATCCTGGAATGTTTTTACCCATTGCGCTTTTCCTTCAAGCTTCTGCGTTTCCAATTTCTCTGGAACACCAAGAATTTCCGGGGAAATCATGTAGCCTCTTACATGGCATGCGCCTCTATTTGAAGTGGCGTATTCCAAGGCATGCCCCTGCGCTCCCCTTGGATCGTAAGCGGGTATTTCCTGTTTTTTAACGCTCATTGAGAGCTCAGGATGTCCGTGTGCTTCTGCAAATCTGTATGAGCCTTCTGCCAATTTATCGCCAAGCCCTTCACGGTACGCTATCGCTTTTGTGTAATAGACGATGGCTTCGGAACTTCCAAAACGCGGCTTTGTCGCGTTTCCTATCTCTTCATCTTTCAAATATCCCTTTTCGTACAATTCCATGGCACAAGCGATTGTGGATCCCGTTGAAATTGTATCGAGCCCAAGTTTGTTGCAAAGGAAATTCGCTTCGGTTATGGAAACGAGATCAGAAACGCCACAGTCGGCACCGAATGCCCAACCACTTTCGTATTCTGGACCTTCTCCTTCTTCACCGGTTGGCAAGGTTACAACCCTTCCACATGCTATAGGACATCCAAAGCATGCTTTGTTTCTTATGAGATATCCTTTTTCGACTAAAGCCTCGCCGTTTACCTCTTCGACGTATTCATACGTACCTTTATTGAAATTTCTCGTTGGGTACAAACCATTTGCGTTTATTATGCTGTCAAGGACTTTCGTTCCAAGTTTCGGAAGGCCTTCGCCCGTTATGCCATTAGAACGCAACGTCGTTATCTTTTCTCTCACGACTTCGGAGAACTGACCCTTGTCTTTCACTTCCGGTCTTTTATTTCCCCTTACAACGATGGCTTTCAGCATCTTACTTCCCATAACCGCTCCAACGCCAGTTCTGCCAGCAGCTCTTCCTTTGTCGTTTATAATTGAAGAAATCAGGACCAAATTTTCACCGGCTGGGCCTATACAGGAAACTTTTGCCCTTTCGTCTCCCACTTCTTTTAGAATCGTATCTGTGGTGAAATACGTGTCTTTTCCCCAAAGGTGAGATGCGTCTTTTATTTCAACATCTCCGTTCATGATGGAAATATAAACTGGTTTGTCAGCCCTTCCTTCGATTATCAACATATCGTAGCCTGCAAATTTTAACTCCGCCCCGAAAAAACCACCGGAGTTGCTCGATGCAATCGTCCCCGTTAGTGGCCCTTTGGTAACAACCATATACCTTCCGCCCGTTGGAGCGGTGGTGCCCGTTAAAAGCCCGGTTGCGAAGATGAGTTTGTTTTCTGGAGAAAGCGGATCGATTTTGGGATCGATTTCATCCATTAAAAATTTAGATGCCAATCCACGTCCTCCAAGATAAAGTTTGAAGAGTTTCTCATCAATTTGTTCAACTTTCGAAGTTTTGTCAGTGAGATTTACCCTCAGAAGCTTGCCCGTGTAGCTCACACGTATTACCCCCTTGAAAAGAGTGCTCTCCTTTCCAAACACGGGAGGCTGGAAGGTTTCCCTTTCAACCCATTGGTTAAAAATTCATGGGTTTTGCGGAATGTAAACCTTTAGAATTTTAACTCGGAGGTGATGACATTTTATCATATAAATTACATTTTTTACAAAAAAATCTAAAACAAAATCTTTAAGTCAAGAAAGTTAAACTTTGTTTCATTGTTGATACAATTCTGATTAACTCACATTGTGCATGAACATTACGAAGGACAATTTTTTCGAAGTTTTGACAAGTACTTCGAGAGCGAGGTTTAATTCCCTTTTTAAAATGCTTTGTAACATTGACGCGCGAGATGAGATTTTTGACAAAAAATGCTCGGTGCAGGAAGAACGATAGAAGTTTTAAAAAGTCTTCTCATATTCAAGCTTGCTTGCATGCACCTTACAAGAAGAAATAAAAAGGCGAAAATGAATTTTCATTTTCGCCAGCGTATTTAAGAAGCATCAAAAAATAATAAAAAACATCTATGGCATATCCCTTCTCTCTAGTATACTTATAAAGCATGGTAAACCAAATATGAAATATTATATTACTTACATTTACCAAGTAAACTATAGTTCAACCGCTTTGTAACGCGCGTTGAGTTTTTCTCGTTCTATTCCTATGTACCTTAGAGTTACCTGCGGGCTCGAGTGATTCAGCATCTTTTGCAACATGGCTATATCCGTGCCGTTTTTGTATTGGTGATAGCCAAACGTCTTTCGCAAGGTATGAGTGCCAACATTTTGCTCTATGCCGGCCATTTTACAGTATTTGTTTATCGATTGCCACGCGGCAACTCTACTGATGGGTTGGGGTTTACCTTCTTTTGATTTTTTTCTGCTTAAGAAAACGTAGGAGTTGTATTCGATGTTCTTCGAATTCTCAATGTAAGCTTCTATCGCCCTTTTAACCGCCCCATTTAAAGGGAAAATCTTGGTTTTACCGGTCTTTTTCTCCTTTACCCTTACCTCATCTTTTATTCTTCCGTCTTTCATGAGCAAGTCTTTCCATTTCATGTTCAAGATATCGGATATCCTCAAACCGGCGTTTATACCCAGTGTGAACATGAGAAGATCACGGTAATTTCCATCTTTTTTCATAAGACGCTTCACACGTCGTATTTTCTTAACATCCTTTATAGGATTAACTTCCCTCATATCTTTTCCCCCACATAAGCTTCATTTAAACGGAAAGAAGCTTTTATCTTTCATATCGATTTTTTCAAGCAATTTGGGAAGATCTTCAACGCCCCTGATTCTTGCAGCACCTTCCCAGCTTTGGTAGTAGTTGAACGGATCCAAATGCACGGCTGGTATGTCGCACGAATTGGCACCAAGCACATCGATGTAAAACATATCACCTACGAACAAAGCATCTTGAGGTTTAAGCGAAAGTTCTTTAAGTGCCAATTCAAATATTCCTTTATCGGGTTTTGAAATGCCGACCAGGTACGAATCGTAAACCTTGTCAAAGTATTTTCTTAGTCCTACAGCTTCAAGCATTTTTTCAACTCTACCATCTGAATTTGAGATTACTGACATACGATATCCATTCTTTTTTAGAATTTCTACAGCCCCTTTGACTTTATCAAATGTGTAGGTCCACAACCCATTTTTTTCATCTTCTTCAATTATCTTCAAAACTAATTCATTGAGAATGCTCTTAGGAAGATTTAAGCTTGACAACCACTCTTTTACAAGGTCAAAGCCATCATAAGGAGTTCTTTTTTCCTTTAGAGCTTTGTCAATTTTATAGTATACTTGTGAAAATTTTTTAAAAATTTCGAAAATGCTTATTCTTATTCCTTTTTTTGAAATTAACGACGAAATCCAGTCAAATTTTGGAAAAATTAAAGTTCCACCAGCATCAAAAAGAAGGTAAGGTCTACTCTTCAAAACCAATCATCTCTCAACACCCTTTAAAGATTTAACCGCGTTTTCGATCCTTTCCAATCCTTGTTTTAAAATCATTCTCGGTGTGGCGATGTTTATTCTTTGAAAACCACTTCCACCAGGCCCAAAAATGTATCCATCGTCCAGAGCGACTTTGGCCTTTTCCAACATGAAAGTTCTCAACTCTTCATCACTCATGTTCAAAGAGCGAAAATCCATCCATACCAGATAGGTGCCTTCTGGTTCTACAACCTTCACTTGTGGCATTCGTTCTGCAACAAACGATTTCAAAAATTCTAGATTTTCCTTCAAATAATCCAAGAGTGCTTCCAACCATTCTTCCCCATTTTTGTAGGCGGATTGGCTTGCCGTTATGCCGAAAACATTTCCTATGCCAAGGCCCATATTTTCCAGCATCATGGAAAAACTTTTCAGTAGTTCTTCATTTGGAATTATGGTCATGGCGGTGTTCAAGCCGGCAACGTTGAACGTTTTGCTGGGTGCCATGAAGGTTATCGTGTTGTTTGCAAAATCATTCAGAGAAGCGATTGGAGTGTGTTTGTACTCTTTATAGACTATGTCAGCGTGTATTTCATCTGAAGCGATGAGAATATCGTTTCTCTTGCATATATTCCCCAATTTGCTCAATTCTTCTTCAGTCCACACCCTGCCTGTAGGATTCTGTGGGCTGCAGAGTATAAGCATCTTCGTCTTACCGTTTATCTTTCTTTCAAGATCATCGAAGTCTATCGTGTACCTTCCATTTTCGAATTTCAACGGATTGTAAACGATCTTCCTGCCCAATCCCGAAACAACGCGGAAAAAGGGATAGTATACGGGTGGTTGCAAGATTATCTCATCTGACGGTTTTGTAAATGTTAAAATTGCCAAAGACAGAGCTGAGATAACTCCCGGCGTCGCCACTATCCATTTTCTTTCTATCTCCCAGTTATGTCTCTTTTTAACCCAATCAATAAAAGAATTGTAAAAGCCTTCATCCTTCAAGGTATAACCATAAACGCCATGTTTGGCCCTTTCGATCAAAGCGTTCACGACTTCTGTCGGTGATAGAAAATCCATGTCAGCCACCCACATTGGTAACGCGTCTTCTGTTCCGAATACTTCTTTCATTCCATCCCATTTAACGCTTTTTGTGTTTCTTCTTTCAACGTATTCATCGAAATTGTATTTCATGATCAATATCCTTTCCACATTTTTGTATTTTTTGGTTCGGGATATTATATCCGTTTTTCGAAAAAAGCGCTCCCTTTTTTCCGATTTTACGATCACATTTTCCTTCTCTGAATTTAACACAATGCAATTGTGTTAAATTCACGCACCCAAATTATAGCACTCTAAAGCCTCATAAACAAAGGAATTTTTTGAATTTGTAAAAAATGGAAAAAATCGATCGTTCGGAACTTTTCTTAAGGGCATTTTTTGAGGATTTTTCATCCCATTTTGATGAAAAAAGAAGTTTTCACCCCCTTGAGCTGACTTAAAGGTCAAGAAAAAACGGCCCAAAATTACAAAAATCGATTTTAAGGCCATTTTCTCCATTTTTATGTATGAAAATATATGAAATGGCGTTTTTTTCGCTCTAAGGGCCGTTTAAACGCTTCCACTTTTTTGATCTTTCCTTGTCACTTTTTCACCACTCACCATTCAATATTTTGACAAAACGACATGTCTCACCATCGGATCGACAACGGTGTAAATTACCTTTTCTCCTTTTTCCTTTTTCACCCAACACATCTTTTCAAGATTGGTCAAAATTTCGAACAATCGTGAATCCGAAATTATATCGCCATTGGCGGCGAAGATGTTCTTGATCTTAGACCATGTATCTGCCCCACTTGCTATGTATTTCAACGCCTTTACGTATCGTCGGCTTTTTCCGTTGAGCTCTTCTAACTCTCCTTTTATCATGCCCGTGATGGTTTTTAGCGTCTCAACCATTGCCGCGTCAAAATCGCGCTTTTCCGAATACCTTATTCCGAACTGAACTAAGTATCCCGGAAGCCCACCAAGGATGTCCACCGCTTTTCCCAAATCAAAATCCACTTTAATTTTTAACTCTTCAAAGCCCCTTTTCAGAAAGAGAATAGATAGCTCTTTTGAAAAAGGTTGAAGTTGCACCTCTTTTAAAACTCTGCCGTAAAGCGGTGAATTGTAATCA
>WFYR01000109.1 GCA_015489955.1 Mesoaciditoga sp.
GCGGAAACTATAACTTCATTTTTCCTTGATTCAGATCCTCTGATGTACTTTTGAACTCCTGCGAATGTGGCGGCGGCTGTTGGTTCCATGTGATAACCACTTTTCGCCATTTCTTCAAGACTGGACATTATCTCTTCTTCTTTTACCGTTACGAAGTGTCCTTTTGTTCTTTTCACAGCATCGATAATCTGATTTGCACGCATGGGAATTGCGATGGCAATCCCTTCAGCAACGGTACTTTTCACATGAAAACTCGCTTTGCCGATTTTTGTAGAAAATGCCGCTGCAAGTGGGGCACAATTTGCAGCCTGGACGCCAATTATTTTTGGTACCTTTTTGGTAATACCCGCTTTAAAAAGATCCGTAAAGCCAATGTAAGCGCCTAAAAGAAGCGTGCCATTTCCAACGGGCAATATGACCACATCTGGGGCTTTCCATCCCAACTGCTCTGTTACTTCATATGCGAACGTTTTAGTTCCTTGAAGAAAGTACGGATTGTACACGTGACTTGCGTAATACTTATTTTCCGCTTCACGCAGTCCAGCCTTTGCCGTTTCCTCCCTTGTTTGGCCTATTTTATGAATCCTCGCACCGTAGGCCATTATCTGAGAAATTTTAGATGAAGAAGTTTTTTCTGGAACGAATATGTCGCACTTTACCTTCGCTTTTGCGGAATATGCCGCTATAGCCGCACCCGCATTTCCTGAAGAATCTTCCACAACGCTTTTCACTCCTATTTCCTTTACGTGGCTTATCAAGACTGATGCACCCCTGTCTTTATAAGACCCACTTTGAAAGAGGTGATCCTGTTTTACCCAGATTGTGTGATTGTTTATGTGAATTGGAAGAAGAGGTGTAAATCCTTCATCAAAGGAAACGACGTTTTCATCTTTTTCTATTGGAATGGCCTCACGGTATCTCCACATAGTCGGCTTTCTTCTTTTTATCTCATTTAACGGAAATTTCGCCTCAAATTGAAGATTCAAAAGGCCACCGCATGAAGAGCATCTGTATCCCTTGTAAGTGGGAAGATATTCTCTTCCACACGAAGAACAAATCAACTTGACCATTTCTATCCCTTCTCTTTAGAATGCGTATACGTAAAGAATATCACGCTTGCACACTTAAAGTAAATTCAAAACGGTTATCAACCGAACTCATACAGACGCATAAAAGTATTGACATGCTTTCAATTAAATGTTAATATTTTATGAAAACTCGATGCGTTTTCCACATTTTGCCAATTCGTTTTTGCCTTCAAAAAATAGACGTTCTTCATGTATATCTTTGCTGGGTACTTTTGCAAATCCATATCTCGTTTAAGAATATGAACAAAATCTGAAAGCGCAAAGTGTCTGAATTTACCGTACTACATCATCACAAGACGTATTTAAAGTATCCAAAGGCCTAGCAATATATTGCCAGAAAACAAGAAGGGAGGAATTTTTATGAGTTTCAAAATCTTAGCGCTTTTGGTGTTGGTTATAACGATTGCGTCTGTTTTTGTTATAGGTGCAAACGTATCGTTCAACGCGGGAAAATTGGTTTCTTTCGATGGGAAGGACTTCATATTCACACTTGCTGGAACAAATGCGACTGTGGTCATTCCATTTGGAAAGATCTCAAAGGTATCTTTTGATAACAAAACGGAAAACGGTACCGGTTTGATCATGAAAAATGGCGTGAACCTCCCATATGCCAAAATTTCGGCAATAAGAGATGATAAGGCCGTTTTTACACTCCCGTTCGGTGAATTGGAAGCTAATCTGTCGGATATAGCGTTCATAAACTTCAAAAACATAACGGTGCTTTCTTCTCCATCTTCATTTAATTTCATCGTCCATCCATCCGTAGGTGGAAATTTTACAGCTAAACTCATATCGGTAAAAAAGAATGCCTACAAATTTCAAACTTCATACGGAGTTCTCTCAATTCCATGGTCGCAAATAAAAGATATCGAAAAGGTTGGTGCGTTGCCGATCAAATCCGGCATTTTGCTCTATGGAAATGTTCTTACGGAAGGCAACGTATCATCTTTTGATGGCAAATACTACACTATCACAACATCGTATGGCAAATACAAAATTGTAAACGGCTCTATCATCGCGCTTGCGAACGAGCGGCCAACAGAAAAAGTGAACTTCGGTTCTTTCTTGATCTTAAAAGACGGGCAAGTTTTGGAGGGTAACATCGTTGATTCTAAAAGTGGAAGCATGATTTACCAAACGCCATGGGGAAAGGTAAAGATACCAATGGATAGCATCATATCGGTACAAATGAGAAAATTCGCGGGCGTTCGCATTGTAACAAAGCCTTCTGGCGTTGACATTCAACTAGATGGTGTGAAGCTTGGAAAAACGCCTTTAAAACTTCCACTTACTTTAAAAGGAGAGCATGTCCTTACTTTGACAAAGCCCAGATATCAAATTCTGATGAAAAAGATATGCGCATTACCTTACGCTCACTTAACTTTAAGCTACAAACTTTCATATGGGAACGTTTGGCAAAAGGATGGAGAAATGCCCACTGCAAGGGGATATTTGTCCGCGGTGGAATATGAAGGAAAGATATATGTAATGGGAGGCTATGATAACAACACACAGCTAGACCTTGTGGAAGTTTACGACCCTAAAACGAATAAATGGAGTACTGCTTCGTCTATGTTGACGCCAAGAGATGAATTTGCGGCGGTGAAATGTAATGGAATGATATACGCGATAGGAGGATGGAATGGCTCGCGATTGAATTCCGTTGAAGTTTACGATCCTCAAACGGATACATGGTCGGTCATAAATTCCATGCCAACGGCAAGAAATCGCCTGGCAGCTGTGGAGTATAACGGAAAAATATACGCAATTGGTGGCTATGCTGACGATGAAGAGCTGGGTACCGTAGAGCTTTACGATCCGGAGAAAGGTGTGTGGAACGAAATGTCTCCAATGCCTACACCAAGAGATGGATTTGCTGCCGTAAGATTAGGAGAGAAGATCTACACGATAGGTGGAGCAAATGAAAACGACGAGGCTTTGAATACGGTGGAAATTTACGATCCAGAAATGGACACGTGGACCGAAGGAGCCCCAATGCCAACGGCTAGGCTTGGATTTACGGCGGTAGAATACGCGGGAAAGATCTACGCAATAGGTGGAGAAAATACGGATGGAGAGAGTTTGAACATCGTTGAGGTTTACGATCCAAAAAATGATGAATGGAGTGAAGCGAATTCTCACATGCCCACCGCAAGAAGATGGATGGGAGGAGCCGAATATGATGGAAAGATATACATACTCGGTGGAGAAAACGACGAATACGAAGTTTTAAACATGGTTGAAGATTACGTGCCTGGTGAAACTTCCAAAAATGAAAACAACGAAGAAGGAGGAAGAGATTTTTCCGCGGTACTTTTTTAAAAAAGAAGGCGCTCTCAGACACTCGTCTGGGGGTGCTTTACTCGGCACCAACTTTACATGAACCTTGAGAGAGACTCGAAAACTCTACTTTTCCAATTGAAAAAGGTCTTGAAGTTCTTCATCTGAAAGCTCGGTGATCCACTTTTCACCGGCTGTGATGATAGAATTGGCAAGCTTTTGTTTCTTCTGTATCATTTTGTCTATTTTTTCCTTAAGCGTTCTAATGGTTATCATTCTGTGTACGATGACGTTTTTAGTTTGTCCTATAAGGATCAACTTTTAAAGAATTTTTCACCATCTCAAATACTCACATTGTGCGTGAAGATCAAGAAAGTAATACTTCCCCTGCAAGCTGGGGCAGACTTCTTACATAAAATGTCTTCACCACCACTTCCCACATGACAGCAGACTTCTCAATTTGGAAAGTGGCTCTCTTGATTCTCCTCACAAAACTGGGAGGAGTGGCAACGTAGTTGACGAGGAGGGTTCATCTTTACTTTTGATTTCAATGCCAACGGCTTTCCAATTGATTTCGTAATCTTCACGCACAGGTTGGGAATATTTCAAAGAATGGCTGTGAGGCGTGTCAACTTGATGCCCAATCTTCTTTTAAAATTCCCATTATCACCTCATCGTAATACTTGCCATCCCTGTATATCTCTTCTCTAAGCGTGCCTTCGATTCTGAAACCTACCTTTTCGTACGAACGAATGGCCCTTTTGTTGAACGAAAAAACATGAAGTATAACTTTGTGGATGTTCATCTGATCGAAGATGAACTTTACCAACACCTTCATGGCATCCGTGCCGTATCCCTGCGACAAAAAATCCTTTCCCAAAAATATTCCCACCGTCGCAACGCTGTTTTTCCAATCAACGTTGTTTATTCCACAACCACCGATGTAAGTTCCATCCGCTTTCTTTTCAATCGCGA
>WFYR01000110.1 GCA_015489955.1 Mesoaciditoga sp.
ATGGCAAAAAGTTGTACCTATATATGGAGGCCTCACATCCAAGGAAGGGAATGGTCGCTTTGAATGAAACGATCGTTATTCTCTTCATCATTTTAATTTTCATCATTATCTTCATAGAAAACAAAGGGGGATGATAACCAATGGCAGCGGGAGATGCTGTAACTGAACTTGGGAAAGCTCAATCGATAGTTATTTATCTTAACACCGGAAGTACGGACGCAGACGGAAAGCCAATCATAGACAGGGTAACCGTGAACAACGTTAACCCATCGGCGCAGGAACAAGCCAAATACGATTTCGCTTACGCTTTGGCAGGCTTAACTTCCAAGACTGTGGAAGGCATAGACGTTAGAACCACGACTGAACTCGGCCCAGTGGGCTGATAGGGGGGTGAATGATATATGGCAGTAACGACTACCAAATATTTGGCGATGAAATTCATAGCTTCATCTGACGGCTCATCTAAGATAATAAGGCTCGCCGATCCAAGAGACGATTTAACGGATACGGACGTGCAAAACTTCATGAGCTCTGTTGTCTCATCCAACATGCTTTACACTTCAAAAGGCGCCTTGTGCGACACCGTAGACAGCGCTAACATAATAGATAGGAACGACAACGAGCTGTTCAACCTTGTTCAATGATCAACGGGGGCAAATGCCCCCTTTTGTTTATCTTTGATGTGGAGGTGAATGAATGGAAGAAGCTTTGAGCGTATTGAAAGACGTTAAGTTGGTTATAGACTCCGCGGTTGTGTTGGTTGAACACGACGGAGACGGGGCCAACAAAAAGAAAAAGGTATTGGAATTGGTGGACGAATTCATGAAATCCAACAACATAACACCGCCCGTGCCCATTTCCATATTCAATTGGTTAGTTGGCGAAGCGGTTGACATAACGGTAAAATGGCTTAATGATAATTTGTGGAAAAAGGAAACCGGCAAAAAGAAATAAAGAAGTGGTTCCCCTCTTAAACGAAAAAGAATTCAAATCTCTTGAAAGGGTTGTATCGTCGTTAATGAAGAAATACACTTATTCAGTTTACGAGCATGAGGTAGAAGATTTAAAGCAGACGATATGGTACTTGGTGATAATTTCAAAGGCGAAGTACGACCCAAAGCGAGGGATACCGTTTGAAGCGTGGGCGTATTACTACGCGAAGATGAAATTGAGAGACCATTTCTGGAGGGGAACGAACTTTCCACAGACTAAAGGGGCATTTACCCTTTTACACACAAAAGCGAAGAAATTATATGAATGATTGGCGCCAGAGATGGCGCCTTTTTGTTGGCAAAGATTTATTATTGGCTTCAACTATCTTTAAAAAGCTCACCAATATTTAACGACATCAACAGTGGCCATGGGATGATCTACCTTAATTGCCTTTGCAGATATCGAAGGCCATATGTTATGGAGTTCTGTTGCGTTGGGAGAATCGGGAATGTAGTAGATTCCAATCGTTATTTTAGAGGCAGGAGTGTATTTCCCTGATTTGTGCCAACCCCAGCCGTTCGGACTGAGATATGACGAATATTCATTTCCTGATGTTTCTACGTTATGATAGGTACCAGTTTTGTACTTGAATGCGATGTCATAATCGTTTGATTTTCCCAAGATGGTTTTAGCTAAATCTGACATCTTTGGAATTTTATGATTAGTATAAACGTATTCTTGAGCGGCGGTTAGTAAAGACTTCATACTTTCGGCAACTCTTGTGGCGTTAGCGTGCTTTACGGCATTGACTCCAACCGGAATAAGTGCTCCCATCAGGGCCGCAATAACGGCCATGACAATTAAAAGTTCTATTAAAGTAAAACCGCTTTTTTTCACCCTCATCATCTCTTTTGTAAAAAGCACGGCACGCATTATCTCTTTTTATACCCTATCAGTTGAAATTATATCACTCTTCCTTCCTTACTATTTTTCACAGAAAAGAACGTTGTTCTTGCGATATGATTTTAGGTGATCTCATTTTAAACTGATAAGAGGAACGCGTTTCATTGTGGAAATCCAAAAAAGGTGAGATAAAGGGTTCCACAAAGAAACGCTCTTCTTATTGCCAAGGAGTCATACCAATATTTCGTTGGCTATTAAAAGATCCGACGTGAAAGACTACAAAAGTACATGTAGACTTTTCACGCCTTTTAATCAAATCAGAGGTACGCTCCGTGCATCGCTCGCACTTATCAGCTCAAGAACAAAAAATATTTCACCTTTCGTAAACACAGCTCGCGAACACTCCGCCTCTTATTCTTTCACCACGCAGCGTGTCCATTGGCTTGTCTCGCAGCGGCTCAAAGCAAGCTTTTCGCTCGGCTCGCCTTCGCCACAGCCCACGCACATGGTGAAAAGAAGCATCACAGATAAATGATTAAAAACAAAAAAGCCTCCTTTACAAGGAGACTTCTTCGTATCGGCAAAAACCTGAATCGAGGTATATTCCTGGAGGCGACGGAACAACTCCAATATAATACTAAAACGTGGATTCTTTTTCTTTTATTTTTATGAAGCCTTTCGGATAAATTTTTACCTCACTTATTACAGACTTTACAAGCTTTTCATGCAAATCATCATCGTCGCTAACAAGCATTTCTTTTAAATGTTGCCATCTTTTTCTTAAGATATCAGTGTTTGTGAATTCATGAAAACCTACATTTTTCAATTCGTTTATTTTTAATTCTATCTCTTTTTCTTCTTTTTCAAGTTGTTCTGCACGTGCTCTCATTTTTTCAATTAAAACGCCTTTTGCTATGGCTTCAACAATGTTAGACATTTCTGATTCTATTTCTTTTTTTCTCAATGTCATTTCATCTATTTTTTTCTGTTTGGCAGCATCTTCGAACGCTGTTCGTTCGTTAATTTCTCGTGCCATTTCATCGAAATCTTTATCTGTTAAGTCTTTAAGCACTTCGTGCCGGATATATTCAAGTACGAAGTTCTCAACTTTTCTTTTGGCAATCCCAACATATTTAACTTTTTTGCCTGCTCGCCAGTTTTGACAGATGTATTTTCCAGATCCATCTCCGACCATTGGTCCTCCACAATCTCCGCATTTTATAATTCCTCTGAGAAGATAATGTTCTTTACTTTTTCTTTGAGAAGGTCTATGACGTGCATTGACCTTTTCCCATTCAGATTTTGACACAATAGCTGGTATTGCATTTTCAACTATCACCGTGTCTTCTCTATGAAAATGCGGACTGCTTTTTTTACCTCGATTGTACACATTTGCGCCGAAATATCGAGGATTACATATTATCTCGTACACACTGTTTGCGTTGAACTCTTTACCTCGTCGCGTCTTCACACCTTTTTCATTCAAGGCTTGAGCAACTTTGCGATAGCTCATGCCAGAATTGAACTGCTCGAAGATGAAACGTATTATAGGGGCTTCGTTTTCATCAAGCGCTAACTTTTTCCTGTGACGTCCTTCGCTGTCTACCACTTCTTTTAATTTGTATCCCAATGGTGGTTTTCCGCCTAGCCAATATCCTTTCTTTGCCACGGCGATCACCTTCCTTTGTATTTCGCTCCTAAGGTTATCTCTATAAAACGAGTTTATATCAGATATAATCCAACGCATCAATCTTCCGGTAGGAGAAGAAACATCTACACCTTCAGTTGCCGAAAGCACAAGTACTCCTTTTTCTTCAAGACGTCTCGTTACTATTCTATCTTCAACATCGTTACGAAAAAATCTGTCGAATTTGTCTACTACAACAAGATCATAAGCACCGTTCAAGGCTTTTTCTATCATTTTGGTAAATTCTTTTCTTTCGTTAAGGGAATCAGCTCCAGATTGCTTTTCGAAGTATTCATCTATTACGGCTATATTATGTGATTTGCAAAATTCACGGATGGTTTTAAGCTGTGTCTCAATGCTGGTTTCGCTTTGATGATCGCTTGATACTCTCGCATATGCGGCAGCGCGTTTCATGGCCAACTCCTTTCTTGAATTTTTTATGATATAAGCCCTTTATGACTTTTGATTTTTAACTCTGGGGTTTTCAATATCCAAACAAAGTTTTGGGGATATTTAGATACTAAGGCTTTTTCAAATTTTTACACTCCCTCTTTTCTATTCTTGAGATCATAACCTGTGAAATTCCCAATTTGTCAGCGAGCATTTTTTGCGTTAACTATTTCTTGTTTTAGTTAACGCAAAGATTTTTGTGTTAGCTTTGGTTAACGCAAATCAAAAGGCACTTTTTCCTTCTATGATGTTGATTAAGCTCCGCAAAATATAAAGATTTGGCTTCCTTCCTTTTCCTGACGAAAACAACGTGATAATTTTTTCTTTCTCTAATTTTTTCAACAGCTTGTTTAGCGTTACTCTGTTGGTGATCTTTGTCATTTTCATTATGGTTGAAGAGTCTATTATGGGTTTTTGAAAAAATGCATCGAGTAACTGTATGGCAAATTGAGAATGGGTCGAAGTGATGAACTTTTCTTTCAACTTTTCATATAGTTTCAAGATTTGTTTGGATTTTTCTATGTTAACACTTGCCTGCATGATTATCGCGTTTAAAAAAAATTCTATCCAACTTTGCCAATCTTTTTCCTTTGTAATTGATAGCAAGTGATCGTAATATTCATCTCTATGCGCTTCTAAGTATTCACTCAGATAGAACATTGGGCGGCTTAATATTTTTTTAGAGTATAAGAACAGCGGAATAAGTAAACGCCCAATTCGCCCGTTTCCATCTTTGAACGGATGTATTATTTCAAATTGAGCGTGAAGTATTGCAAGCTGGGTCAATTTTTCTTTGAAGTCCATATGCAAAAATTTTTCCCAGTCTTCCATATACTCTTGAATGAGAATCGGATCTGGCGGTATGAAACGAGCTTGGTTTATCGGCGTTCCGGAAACTCCTATCCAATTTTGCTCTTTACGAAATTCGCCAGGATTTTTGTTTTTACCACGTACACTGTCGAGAAGTATTTTATGAATACCTTTGATAAAATTCAACGATATATCTCGTTTGTCCAATTCTCTTTCTGCAGTAAGTAGGGCAACGCGATAATTTATTATTTCTTGTATATCCTGTTTTAGACTTTCTGATTTTTCTCCGTTAAATCCACTTTCATGTTCGAACACGTCGGTAAGTGAGGCTTGTGTCCCTTCAATTCTTGAAGAAAGCACCGCTTCATTGGTGGTCAACGG
>WFYR01000111.1 GCA_015489955.1 Mesoaciditoga sp.
TCAAAGATGGAAGAAATTTCAAAAGAAAACGTTCAACTGAAAAAAGAAGTGGGAAGTCTCAAATCTACCCTGAATAAAGTTTACATTTTTCAGGCCATCGAAGCTCTGGCTTTTATTGGAACTATTATGTTTGTTTTTTACATGAAATGAAGTATTTTGAGATTTAACCAAATTCAGAATTTTGTGAATTTGAAAATTTTTACTTATGGGGCTCGAAATGAAAGCCCCTTTTTAATTCTTTCCCTGAAAGCAGAGAACCACTTATTTGTTAATTTCAACGAAACTTCTTCTCCGAATTCAAGGTAAGTTTTGACGAAAAACATCTTGACTTTTTCATCTGAAAATTCATAGGTTTGTCCTTGACATAACCACTTCTAGAGTGATTGTTTTTTAATAAAATGAACATCTACTAGAAAATTGAAGAAAATAAAAGTATTTTTGAATTAATCAAGCGTAATTTGATGTAATCAAGTTTAAGTGTAAAAAATCGTGTAAAATAATGCTTGATTTTTTTTAAATAAAGATTTATTCTTTCAACGAAAGAAATATTAATATCTTCTCATCAAACAAAAAATTAAAAGGAGTTATATATGAAAATTAATTCTCAGAGCATGAAATTACTGAATGAGCAACTAATAGTAAGAATTCTCGTGGAAAAAGGTTCTCTTAGTCAAGTTGAACTCTCTCGCATAACTAAATTGACGCCAAGTACAATTAGCAGAATAGTCTTTGATTTAATCAAAATGGGATTAGTTGAAAAAGGAAAAAGAATTCAAACAAGTGCATTAGGTAGAAGGGCAACAAGTTTACTCCTAACTAAAAATTTTTGTTCAAGTGTTGTTTTTAACGTTGGAGTTGAACAAACTGAAGTGGCAGTTGGTTATCTGGATAAATCAACAAAAAAACTATACACATTTCCCACAGGCACTCTTTCCAGTTTTATAGAAAAGGTCAACGAGTTTTTAAATCTATTAAGAAATGAACAACCTGTAAGTTCTAAATATACCTCTATTGTTTTTGCTTTTCCGGGTATTGTAGATCCTCAAAAGGCGGAAGTGATATATGCGCCCAACCTCAACTGGCGAAATGTTAAGTTAACAGAGCTTATTCATTATAACTATCCGATTTTTGCTGATAACGAAGCCAATCTTTCTATACTTGCAGAAAGTGCTTTATCAAATGACGTAAAAAAGTTTGGGAACGCTTTTTTTCTCTATATAAGTCAAGGAATAGGAGGAGGGGCCATTATAAATAACAAAATTTTAAGAGGAGCAAGATTTGCTGGTGGTGAGATTGGACATACAGTTGTAGAGGCAAGATCAAACACAAAGTGCCATTGTGGAAATTATGGATGTTTAGAGCGCTTTGCTTCTCTCCTTTTACCAATTACCGAATATGAAAAAAATGGAAAAAAGTTGAAAGGTAAGACGCTCGGAGAAAAATTCGATTCTTTAATAAAAATGAATAATATCGGAGAACAGAGAGCAAAGGAAGCGTTAAAGGGATTTCTTTATTATTTGTCAATAGGACTGATTAACATTGTAAATACTTTCAATCCTAACGTTATCATTTTGGGAGGAGATTCAAATTCAATATGGAAAAATTTCGGTGAAGAACTGTATAAAATGATTTCGAAGAGAACGATGCCAAAAACGTTAGAAGGTGTGATATTTAGAGATACCATTTTTGATAAAGGAAGTGCTTCAATTGTAGGAGGAAATATGTTGGCAATAGAACATATAATTGAAACTTTAAGTTAAAAGGCCTATGGCCGAATAATAAAATTTAAAGGAGGGGTAAGAATGAAGAAAGTATGGGTTCTTGTCACAATTTTTGCACTCGTTGCTTCTTTTACAGTTATAGCAGCAACTAAATTTTCAATTTATGACTGGTGGACAGCAGGTGGGGAAAAACAGGCTATAACGGCAGAGATTAATTATTTCCATCAACTTTATCCGAATATTGTAATTGCGCAAAATCCGGTTGCCGGTGGTGCAGGCGCTAACATGCATGCAGTCATCAAATCATTGATATTCGCTGGTCTTCCACCAACTACGTTTCAAGTTCACGCAGGATGGGAAATGTATGAATATACCAAAGCTAAACTTTTGGATCCAATAACGAATCTATGGCAATCTGAAGGATGGACAAAAGTGTTTCCAAAGAAAATAGAGGAACTATGTAGCTATGATGGAAAATTCTATGCTGTTCCTATGGATGTACATAGGGCTAATATGTTATGGTACAACATTTCAATATTTAAAAAACTTGGCTTGAAAGTTCCAAGAACATTTGAAGATTTGATAAGTGTAATGAAAAAGATAAAAACTGCAGGCTACATTCCACTTGCGGTGGGGGACAGGTATCAATGGCCGGCGGCAATGGTATTCGAAGAAGGCTTGCTTGCGGTAGCTGGACCAAAAACTTACGATGAGTTTTTTGAAGGAAAAGTAAATTATTCTAATCCATCTGTTAAAAAGGCGCTTGAAGATTTCAGAGATATAATGGAGAACTATGTGAATAAAAATCACGCTTCTCTTACATGGGATCAAGCATGTGGTTTAGTAGCAAATGGAAAAGCAGCTATGACGATTATGGGAGACTGGGCGAATGGATATTTCATGGGGTTAGGTCTAAAAGCAAATGTTGATTATGGGGCTGTAGCAGTTCCAGGAAGTCAAGGAGTGTATAACATTGTTATAGATGCGTTCCCTGTTCCAAAAGGGTTATCAAAAGTTCAAAAAGAATATGCGTATGATTGGCTTAAAACAATAGCTTCTGTCAAAGGTCAGGCCATATTCAATAAAATAAAAGGCTCTATTCCAGCCAGAATAGATGTTCCCACCACAGGATTCAACACAGTGCAAGTTAACAATATGAAAGAACTTAAAACAGATATTTTGGTTTCTTCAGCTGTTCATGGTAGTGAAGCTCCTGCACCATTCGTAACTGCGTGGGAAAATGCCTTAACAGTAGTTCAATATCATCCCAGCATGTCGTTAGAGCAAGCCGTTAATTATCTTAACGCTGTTAATGCACAATACTTAACACCTCAGAATTTGTCCCATTAATTGATTGAACGGGGAGAGAAAAGGTAATTTTCTCTCCCTGTTTATATTTAACGGTGGAGGTAGGTATGAACAAAAGGTTGCTTGGTACGCTTGGTTTTATTTTGCCTTCAATTATAATAGTAGGGATATTTGTTTATGCTTTTATAGCATGGACCGTTGGAGTTTCATTTACGAACTGGAACACTTTATTACCAGATTGGTCTTTTGCAGGCTTTCACAATTACATGTCGCTTTTTTCAAATAACTTGAGATTTCGAATGGATCTCATAAATAACTTTACTTTTTTGCCATTTTTTGTGATCGGCACAATGGTGTTAGGTTTTTTTCTCGCAACTTTATTAAATACCGGTGTAAAATTTGAAGGCTTTTTTAGAACTGTTTTCCTTCTTCCAATGTCAATTTCTCTTGTTGTATCTGGAACCATTTGGGTTTGGCTATATGATCCGACTAATGGAGCGATAGACATGCTTTTGAAAGCTATGAAATTACCAACTATAAATTGGTTAGGAAGCATGTCATTTGCTCTTCCAGCCATTATAATAGCAACTATATGGCAATATACAGGCTTTACCACATCTATATATCTTGCCGGTCTAAGAGGCATTCCTCAAGAGATTATAGAGGCTGCAAAGTTAGATGGAGCTCACGGGCTTAGGCTTTATTGGAATATAATAATTCCAATGGTTCAATCTTCAACTGTTACAGCATTTGTGTTAATGGTTCAACTTTCATTACAGATGTTCGACATAATATGGGTAATGACATCTGGAGGTCCCGCTTTTGCCACTGATATGCCTGCCGTCTACATGTTTATAGCATCTTTCAAACAAAATTTTGTAGCTCAAGGGGCAGCTATTGCCGTTATAATCTTTCTTCTAACGCTTGCTGTAGTCGTACCTTATCTTTTTACTGCTGGTAAAATAACGGAGGAAGAATTATGAAAATATCAAGAGTGGTAACATATTTAATTTTGATTGCAGCAACACTATTTTTTCTTTTCCCTCTTTATTTTTTAGTTGTTACATCTCTTAAGTCACTTTCCGAAATATATACAACAAGTTCGTGGAGTTTTCCAACACATATAGATTTTTCTGGTTTTGTAATAGCTTGGCGAGGATTAAGACAAGGATTCATTAATAGTTTTGAGTTTACCATACCAGCTGTTATATTTTCTGTTTTTTTAGGATCTTTAGGGGGATTTGCATTAACGAAAATAAAGTTCAAAGGTTCAAATTCGGTTTTTCTTTTTCTTTTGTTTGGCATGTTCTTACCTTATCAGGTTGTTTTGATTCCTTTAGTAAAATTTATGGCTTCTGTTCATCTTTATGGAAGCATCTGGTCTTTAATTCTTACACATACAGCTTATGGAATACCAATAACCACGTTGATATTTAGAAATTTTTATAGTTCTGTACCTATAAGTCTAATAGAAGCAGGAAAGGTTGATGGAGCGAATATTTGGCAGATATACACCAGAATTATGATACCTATATCTATCCCTGGAATAGTTGTGGCAGTGATATGGCAATTTACCAATATATGGAATAATTTTCTTTTTGGATTAACACTTGGTTCCATGCCTACCATTCGTCCCGTCACTGTTATGCTTAATAACCTTAAAGGTTCCATGATTTCCCAGTGGAATACACTTATGGCAGGAGCACTTTTAACTGCGTTGCCAACTATTATTGTTTATCTTATAATGGGAAAATATTTTGTTAAAGGTTTACTTGGAGGAGCTGTCAAGGGATAAACCTTCAACGATGTAATATTTCCCTATAAATTTAGAAAAAACGTTTAATTTCACTCATACACAACGCGAGTCAATGACTTTTTGAAAATTGAGAAGCATTTAAAATTTTTTCTCTTTGCATTCATTTTTCCTTTTGGCCATTCCACAGAACTATTTATTGATAAGATGCTGAATGAAAGGAATATTTCTATAAGCTATTACCTCTTTGACTTTTTCTCTATTTCCTTTGCATGAGATTGAACGTGGCGCGTCTTTGAACGTAACGAGAAAACCATGAGATTTGTACAGTTTCACGATCCTTTCGGTGGCTTGATTTGACAATACAATTGGATTCGAAAGCTCACAAAGGAATTCTACCAATCTTACCTGATCTTTCCAGTCAAATCCACCAGCGTTATAGGCGGTAAATTCCACATCATAGGGTGGATCTGCGTATATCATCGCATTTGTTGGGATGTCAACTTCTGAAAAATCTTTACACATGAAATTCCAATTTCTAACCATGTCTCTATAAGAAGATATATCAAATTCGTAATTTATGCGTTTGTATTTTCCAAATGGCGTGTTGAAAAAACCTTTGTTGTTAAATCTTACCAAACCGTTATAAGCCGTTTTGTTAAGGTAATAAAATAAGGCGGCAGCTTCGGGTGTGTTCTCTTTACCATTTTTTATTAAATCATTGAAATCTTTTCGATTTTTGTAAAAGGTTTCTTTATCGTTTTTAAAGCTCACACCCGTTGAGAAAATATTTATCCCTCGTTGGATCTGAGAATAGAAGTTTATTAAGTGAGGATTTTTATCGTTCAAGATGGCTTCTTTTCTTTCTGAGGCAAACGATAAAGCCGCGCCACCCGCGAAAAGCTCTACTAAAACAAGATCGTTAAATTCATCCAAAATAGGCGATAATACTGGGACGATCCATCTTTTCCCGCCGGCCCATTTTAGCAAAGTTGTGGCCATTTTTTTCTTCCTTTCAACATGCCAAACGAACTTCACATGGTTCCCTTCCAAATTCTAACGCTTTTACATGAAGGTGTCAAGAAAGCGTATCTTTTTCAAAACTTTTTACCATAATTCCTCCTCCCAAAAGACGATCTCCATCGTAAAAAGCAAGGAGCTGTCCGGGCACGGGCAAAACTTCTCGAGAAAATTCAACAATACTCTTTTTTCCGTTTTCAAAAATTTTTACGTGACATGGGACTTTTTTTGCCGTGCTACGCACTTTACATTCACAATCAAATTTATCTGGCATTTTTTTAAAAAAGTTCATTTGCATGACCATGGCTTCTTTTTTGTACAATTTTCCTCTTTCTCCTACAACTATGGCATTCTTTGAGGGGATTATGTCCACCACGTAGACTCGACTTCCCGTCGCGATTCCCAATCCTTTTCTCTGTCCAAGGGTGTAAAGTTGGTATCCGTTGTGCCAACCGATGGTTTCCCCGTTGGTATTTAAAACTGGTCCTTTCTTCACGGCAATCTTTCTACTTTCAAAAAATGATTTTATGTTGCCATCGGGTATAAAACACACATCCTGGCTGTCTGGCTTTGAAGAAACTATCAGATCGTTCTTTTCAGCTATTTTTCTCACATCATCTTTGTTTGAATACTCTCCCATCGGTAAGATCAGCCCCTTCAATAGTTCCTTTTGAACAAGAGCTAAGAAATATGATTGGTCTTTTTTTGTATCTTTCGCAACCAAAATACCATCTTCATCAATTCTGGCATAATGTCCAGTTGCCCACAAAGAGGCGCCAATAGCATTGGCATACTTAGCAAGGTAAAAGAATTTTATTTTTCTGTTGCATTTGACACAGGGATTTGGGGTTACTCCCAATTCGTATCCCTTGATAAAATCATGTATTATCTCTTTTTCAAATTCTTGGTGAAGATCTACTATACGCAATTCAATATTCAATTTTTTTGCTATTCTTTTTACATCTGACATATCATTCTGGTTGCAGCATGCCTTCTGTGCTGATTTGTAACGCGTGGAGGAACTGCCCAATTTGAAATGGACTCCAACGACCTCGTAGCCTTTTTCTTTTAAAAGAAAAGCGGTTACCGCGCTGTCTACTCCGCCACTCATCGCCACCAAGATCTTCATCGTTTCTCCTTTCCAGATCGCGATCTTTGATTTTAGATTCCCAGATGTTATAATTTTAAAAGTAAAAGGTGATGATTTTGAAAAAATTCTCTTGGACGATATCTATAATACTAATTAATTTTGTCATTTTGGTGTCAATTGAAGCTTTAGGTGGTCCGACGATTTACAACCTCTTGAAATTTGGCGGACAATGGGGTCCTTTGGTGACGAATGGAGAATGGTACAGGATAGTAACCGCGATGTTCGTACACGCGGGGTGGCTTCATTTATTGTTTAATATGTACGCACTTTACTATCTTGGCCTTCTCGTTGAAAATATATACGGTTCGTCTAAATTCTTAGTTGTTTACTTCGTATCGGGAGTTGTAGGAAATCTTTTGAGCCAGCTTTTTTATTACTCCGTTCCATCAGTGGGAGCGAGCGGTGCAATATTCGGACTGGTAGGTTTGTTATTGGCAGCAACTTATTTTAGAAAAGATTTTCCTTCCACTTTGAAGAGAAGTTTATTGATTTCTCTGCTTCCCATGGTGATTTTTAACATAGCTTACGGCTTTATTCCTGGCACCGATATAAACAACGCAGCGCATTTGGGAGGTTTTGCAACTGGATTGGTGTTGGGTTACTTTATTCCGGCAAGAAGAAGTTGGACATGGAGGAGAAAAGCTTGGGCAATTCTGGGTAGCGTTGTGGTATTGGCCACGTTTGGCGCGTTTGTTGGGTTGGCAACGAACAATTCCATAATTACGCTACAGCCAACTGTGAACTTTGCAAATTCTTATTCCAAAATGCTTTACGAGCTAAATATGGGCTACACTCCATCAAAATCGGAGATAGAAATGCTGAAGCCTTTTAACGATGAAACTTATACTATGAAGAGAGATCTTAATTCATATTTGAAAAATGGAATTCCTTCTCTAAAAGTTTTAAATAACGAATATGAAAGGTGGATAAAAAAGGTGAAGACGAGGTACAAAGGACTCATAGTTACAAGGGAAACAAGATGAAAAATAAGATATCTCAAAACGTTAGGCTTTCCAACAAGCTGATTTTGACGAACAGGGTTTTGCTTTCTTTAAAGGTTCTTGAAGAAAACGTTATGGATTTAGAAGAAGAAGTAGCTGAAATAGTTGAAGAAAATCCATTTTTAGAGGCTGAATTTCACCTTTCTCAAATAAGAAGTGGAAAGAAAAAGCCCGACGAAAATTCGGAAGACGTCATGGAAAATACCGCTTCACGAGCTAAAACTTTGAGGGATCATCTCTTAGAACAGATATACGCTTTAGATGTTAAGGATGAAGAAGAAGAAATATTGTTAACTTTGGTAGACCTGCTTGACATTCATGGGTTTCTTACAATGCCCGCATCTGAGATAGCAAAAGAATTCAAATTTAAAGAAGAAAAAGTGGAAAGAATGATAGAAGTTTTCAAAAATCTAACTCCGATCGGAGTTGGTTGCAAAAACGTTAAAGAAGCTCTAAAAAGGCAAACTGATGATCCAAAAGTAAAGGCTTTAATTGAAAGTATAGAAGAGTTGCAGAACGATCCACGGAAGTTGATGAAAAAACTAAACTTGTCAAAGGAAGAATTCGATGAAAGTGTTCGGAAATTGAAACAGTTGAATCCTTATCCTGCCAACGGTTTTGCCGATTCAGAATATACAAACTATGTAGAGCCAGACATAATGGTTGAGGAATCAGATGGAAAATTTTCCGTTTTTGTGAATGAAATATTCGACGTTAAAATATCTGCATCAAATGTGTACGAAAAGTTGATTGAATCTGAAAATGAAGAAAATAGGAAATTTGCGCAGGAACTGTTTGAGAAAGCGAAGAGTTTTGTTGATTCGCTGAATAGGAGAAAAGAAACGTTGTTAAAACTGGGAAAAGTGCTTGTCGAAAAGGAGGAAAGCTTTTTAAGGGGTTCCAAAGTTGTTCCTTTAAGATTAACTGAAGTGGCAAATGAGATAGAATTGAGCCTTTCAACCGTGGCGAGAGCGGTTTCTACGAAGTATATAAAAACGCCGCGAGGGGTCTATCCTTTAAAATTTTTCTTTTCAAGGGCCGTTTATTCGTCAAATGAGGGAAGGGTTTCAAGAGATGAAGTGAAGGACAAGATAAAATATCTCATCGATCACGAAGATAAGAAGAAGCCTCTGACAGACGAGCAAATCGTAGAGAAATTGAAATCACAGGGCATCAATTTAAGCAGAAGGGTTATAGCAAAGTACCGAGAAGAGCTTATGATACCTTCTTCAAGTAAAAGGAGAATGAAATGAAAACAATTGTGTTTGCAGGTGGAAAGTATTCTCATGAAGATTTTTACAAAGAAATATCTCAAAAGTGCGATTTTAAAATAGCCGCTGATTCTGGAGCGGAATTCATGAGGAAAATAAATGTTTTTCCAGATCTCATCATCGGAGATATGGATTCCATAACGAAAGAAACCTTATCTTTTTACGAAGAACAAGGTGTTAGGATAAAAAGATTCCCATCGCATAAGGATGAGATAGACACCGAACTCGCTTTAAGCGAAGCAGAAAAATTATCCTCTAATTTGATATTGATAGCTGGAGCATTTGGAAGCAGACTCGATCAGACAATAGCGGTTTTTAGACTTATGCAAAGAAACAAAAGAATTGTGCTTTTCAATGAAATTCTGTACACAATCTGGACAGACAGAAAAATAACTCTTTCCAGTGCAAAGGGAGAGATCTGGTCCATTTTACCCTTAAAAAGTGATGTGAATGAAGTTAGCCTGAAAGGGTTTGAATACTCCATTTCGAAAAGAAAAATGGAATATCTTAAACCGTATGGTGTCAGCAATCAATCTATTTCCACAAGGGTAAGTATTGATCCGGGAAACGGAGAAGTTTTGATCTTCAGGTATCATATGGGAAGAATGGAATGGGTTGAAGAACTTTTGAAAATTTTGAAGTGAGGTGAGGGATATGGAAGGCGGGAAAACGATACGACAGTTGAAAAAAGAAGCAATGAACCTGAAAATAAAAGGTTATTACAACATGAGAAAGGCCGAATTGGTAGAAGCAATCTCAAAAAGAAAGATGGAACTCGCCAAAACGGCACAAGAGCTAAAGAGCATGAAAATTCACCAACTGCGTTCGTTTGCGAAAAGGCTGGGATTGAAGTTGTCACGTGGAAATACCAAGAACGACCTGGTGAATATGATTTCGGAAGTACTTTCAACGTGGAAAGGCGGGAAAAAAGAAACGAAAAGAGTTGTGAATATATCCAGTGTTAACTCGTCGTCTTCTCAAGTTATTCATAAAGAAGCTAAAGGCATATCTTCGCAGGCTAATCTGCCGAGCTCTTATAACAAAGACAAGCTCGTGGGTTTAGAAGTGAATCCCACGTGGGTGTATTTTTATTGGGATTTTTCAAGAAAAACGGAAGAGATCTTGAAAAAGCACGCTCCGTTGGTTTTAAGGGTGTACGACGTTACTTATGTGAATTTCAACGGTGCGAATGCACACCGAACTTTTGAATTGGAATTGGATGTCAACGAAAGGAAGTACTACGTCAACGTTCCTTCGCCTGATGCAAATTACATAGCTGAACTGGGTTACAAAGATGGAGAACGCTTTATCGCATTGATTAGATCTAACTTAATTTCCACACCTCCGGCTTCCCCGAAAATTTCTCAGATGGAAGTGTGGATGAATTTGAAGACACGACAGAAATTTTCGGAAATAAGCGTTTCTAAAGAAATGATTCACGTTGAAAAATTAGTAGGTGCTTCGTCGTTTTCTCCTTCGAAAGTGGTATCTGGAGGAGGATCTTTTATATGGATGCGTGAAGGAGGGCAAAAATGAAAGGAAAATTTTTGATAATGCTTCACGCCCATCTTCCTTACATTAACCATCCGGATCATCCATATTTCATGGAAGAAAACTGGCTTTTTGAAGCGATGACCGAAACTTACATTCCAATTCTTCAAATGTTCAAACGCCTTGCAAGAGATTCCGTTTCTTTCGGAATTACCATGTCTTTAACCCCACCTTTGCTCGAAATGTTATCTAATAAAACCTTGCAGCAAAAGTACAGAAATCACCTTATTTCGTTGATTGAATTGGCACAAAAAGAGGTAAATACGACCAAAAACGAAGAAACGTTAAAAAACGTTTGTGCTAATAAATACTTGAACGATTTCAAAGAAACGCTTGATTTTTTTGACTCTTGCAATGGCAACATTGTAAAAGAATTTCAAGAAGTGGAAAAAAGCGGAAATTTGGAATTGATAACGTGTAACGCTACGCATGGCTTCTTACCGTTGATGAGAGTCAATCCCAAGGCTGTTCATGCTCAAATTGCTTTGGGCGTGAAGGCTTTTAAGGAAAGAATAGGAAAAGATCCAAAAGGTATGTGGCTTGCCGAATGTGGATACTATCCCGGTTTGGATAAAGAATTAGCCGAACAAGGGATAAATTTCTTCTTCGTTGATTCACACGCACTGTGGTATGGAGACGTTCCGCCTCGCTACGATGTTTACAGGCCAATTTTAACCCCCCACAACGTTTTCGCATTTGCCCGCGATCCAGAATCAAGCGAACAGGTATGGTCAGCACAATTTGGGTATCCCGGTGATTACAATTATCGCGAATTCTACAGAGATATAGGATTTGATAGAGACTTGGATTACATACGTCCTTACATTGATCCCGCCGGAAACAGAATTAACACGGGAATAAAGTATCACAGGATTACCGGAGACGTTCCATTAAAAGACAAGGCACTGTACGATCCTGAAAAAGCCGTAGAAACGGCAAAAAATCACGCAAAGGATTTTTTGTCAAAAAAAGAGGCTCAAATTCTCCGTTTGTCTCGTTCAATGGAAGTTGAACCGGTAA
>WFYR01000112.1 GCA_015489955.1 Mesoaciditoga sp.
CCAAAATGCGTTGTTCGTCAATTTTTATCATTGTTTTTCGCCTCTATTGTCTTGTTCAATATATTCATAAGGGAGTCGGATAATTTGACTATTAAATCTCGTGTTTCTCTTGCGCTCTCTGTTAAAAATCGCCCCGCAATTACTTTGTCATTGTCATAAATTCTAATCACCATTCTGCCATCTACAGAAATGCCAAGTTCTAAATTTTCTAAATACTTCTCGGCTTCTTTTCTATTCATTTCTCATCATCTTCTTCATCGTTTTCTTGTTCTTCTGCTTCTTCTACCATGGCGTTAAGCAATTTCTTCACATCATCCGTTAGATGATCGATGTGGTAGGTTATGGATTTGTAAAGTATCAAACCGTCTTTATCTGCTCTCTGCCACATTGCTCTTGATAACTTTGTTAATTCATCTAAGCTTTTCATTGCCAATTCAACATATTCGGATATCTCATCAGCTGTCACTCTTCATCATCTCCCCGTACTACCGAAGCCATCTTCTCCACGTTCTGAGTCAGGTAACTCGCCTTTCACCATCACCGCTGAACATGGAAGAATTATCAATTGCGCTATTCTGTCTCCAGACTTAATTTCGTAGTCATACCCTCCGATATTGCCCAGATTGACCATGATCTCGCCACGATATCCGCTATCTATAACTCCTCCCATAACAAAAATCCCTTTTGCCGCCATTGAAGAACGTTCTTTAATCAATCCAAAGTAACCATCCGGGATTGCCACTCTCACACCCGTTTTTATCATCGAGGCAAATCCCTTTGCTTCTACCACAACATCCTCAGCGCTCTCTAAGTCCCATCCCGCATCGGACTCGTATTTGTGATATAACATCTTCGTTGTCTGCACAATCGGCATAAATTTTTTCAACAGCTTATCAACGCTTTCAGTCAACGCTTGCACATGCTTCTTCGTTTCACTCAACACTCCTGCCATAGTCAACATTTTTATCACTCCTCTTCGAATTCTCCTTCAATCATCAAAGTTATAGTTCTGTCTTTAATAGTTTTAACTTTAAAAGTTTTGCCACGGACGTTGATCAACGTATTTGTTTTCCCTTCAAAAGCCAATATATCTGCCAACTTTTGAGCCTCTTTGAAATCATCCGTGAGAAACACTATTTTGTTATCTCCTTTTGCCACTTGAACATTCTCAAACACTCTCATTCACCTCCGAAAGAAAATGCTGGTGTTTTAGGTCAAACCAAAGATGAGTAGTCCCTATTCCTCCATCTCGTTGCTTTGCCACAATCAACTCTGTTTCCCCATCGTTTGAATCAGTTTTATCGTAGTAAGATGGCCTGTAAAGAAAAGCCACTACATCCGCATCTTGCTCGATCGCTCCGGAATCTCTCAAGTCTGCCAACCGTGGCCTTTTGTCGTTTTTATCTCTTTTTTCAACGCTTCTTGAAAGCTGAGAGCCAACGATAATCGATATGTTGTTTCTTAAAGCATGCACTTTGAGAGCTCTTGAAATTGCCGCCACCTCATCGTTCCTCGACGCTTTCTTCGGAGGCGCCACAAGCTGGAGATAATCAAGAAAGAATATCTTTACGCCTTCGATCTTTGCCATCTTCTCGATTGTCATCAAGAGACCGCCTAAGCTCTTGGAAACGCTGTCGTCGAAGAAAATAGGCAAGTTTTTCAAATAGCTCATGCCATCAAGAAATTTCTTCTTTTGCTCTGGAAATTTTTGCAGGTGGGGTAAATGATCTCTTAGGCTAACATCTACAAATCTTTGGCACATCCTACGCATTAATTGCTTAGAATCCATTTCAAGCGAAATGAATCCTGTTTTTATGTTCTGCTCACCCAACCGATATGCGAGCTCTAACATGAAAGCGCTCTTCCCCATACCGGGTCGTCCTGCAATAACGATTTCTTCACCACCCCACAATGGAGTTATGGCATTTCCAACAAGTGGTAATTTAAGCGCTTTTGAACCGTTTTCCCACGAATCCATCGCATCTTCTACAACGTCATGCGCAACTTGATCAGCTTTCTTGTAACCGGATCTGTCATCCATTCTCAAAATGTCTTCTCCGTCCACAAGTAAGGTGCGCAGTTCTTCAATTTTTGTTTCTGGATTCTTCAATTTTTCACTTGCCAAAAATAGCAAATCCCCAAGCTTTTTCTTCGCTCTCTTTGCCTTTAACATGGAAATCCATTCTGGCAACTGAATGGTTAATCCGCCTTTGTCTATGAATGCATCATAAACTTCCCCATATTTTTCAAACATCTCCGCGCCCAGGGTATAAATGTCAAGATCCGGATTCAATTTGAGTTTTCTAATCACCTCATAAGCTATCTTGTATCGTTTGAAATCTTCTGGATCAAGCTCAAAAACGTATATTCTCGCATCTTCTTCTCTGGCAATTGTTGCCGCTATAACCTCTTCTAAGCTTCCGATTGCATCCATGGTATCTCCACATCCCATCCTTTTTTGTATTCTTGTGCCAGCCAAGCGTTGAAATCACCAAATAAGTCTGGATCTTTTGCCAAAGAGCAAATGTAAAATACCGGATTTCGAACCTTCCTAAGGGAAATTTTCCTTTCTTCCACTATCCATTTAACGAAATACAAAGGCACTTTATTTTTTTTGAATATTCCAATAGCAGGTTTTCCAAAACGATCTTCTATTTGCTTATAAACTTCTGTGGGAACATTTTCATCTGGATCATATTTTTTAGTTGATTTTACTTCTTTAGGAATTTCTCTAAGAGAAGTATTTCTTTCATTCATTACATTCATTACATTAGGG
>WFYR01000113.1 GCA_015489955.1 Mesoaciditoga sp.
ATTGTTTGTTGGAAATAATGTTGATGCAAGGGCTTGACGAAAAGAGTTTAAAATGGTAGAATTTTAGCGGTTTTGGCGACGTAGCCAAGGGGTCAAAGGCGAGGGTCTGCAAAATCCTTATTCGTGGGTTCAAATCCCACCGTCGCCTCCATTGTTAAACCACGGATCGTGATTTTCCGAAGCGATCTAAAAATAAAAAAAGTTATAAGAGCAAAAGGCCTGAAATGGGTCTTTTGTTCTTTTATTTGGATAGCTAATTCTTTGTCAAGTTAGAAGAGTAATTGAATCACATTGAATTAATAATCTATAAACTCTTTTTCACCACGTGTGTGGGCTGTGGCGAAGGTGAGCTGAGCGAAAAGCTCGCTTTGAGCCGCTGCGAGACAAGCCAGTGGACGCGCTGCGTGGTGAAAGAATGAGAGGCGGAGTGTTCGCGAGCTGGATTTGCGAAAGATGCGTTTCTTTTTCTTGAACTGATACGTGTGAGCGATGCACGGAGCGTACCTCTGATTTAATTAAAAGGCGTGAAAAGTCTACATGTTTTGTAGTCTTTCATGTAGAAACTTTATTAAGTACTTGGTCTTTTGGCAATGAAAATGTCATAAGTGGAATAAAGCGGTCAGATGAAAAAAGGTTGTAGGTGTATAATTGTCACAGGCAATATACAAAAAAGAATGGGGGTAGAGAGTATGAACATCAATGAAAAGATAGTAAAAATTTGGAATGATTTTCCAGATTCTCACAATGGAAGGGCTCCTTTGTTTTATGGAGACTTCAGCGAGAAGGAATTTTTATCAATTGGGCTGAATCCGTCGTTCAGCATGGAAAGATTTCTAAACAATGCTGTCAGAAAGGTTACAGGAGATAACAACTTAAATGCTGAAGATTTTTTTAGGTGGGACAATGCTAAAAAGCATTTGAATGAATTCATAAAAAAATCTTTGGAAATAGACAACATGGCAAGAAATTCGTATCCTTTTCATTTGGCTCTCACTGAAATAGCTGAGAAAATAGGTTTTAAAGTCAATTACGAATTTGTTGATATGTTTTTGTTAAGGGAGACAAGTCAAGGCAATTTGGAGCCATACATTTGTGAAAATAATGAATGCAATAACTCACCGAAATTAAACGATTTTGGAAAAAAGCAATTCGACCTTCTCTTAGAAATAATTCAAACGATAAATCCGAAGATCATACTCGTGGTGAACGCTCTCGCTTCAAAAATTTTCAAAAATGAACTTTCATCATCTTTAAGATGGGAAGAAGAAATCGGGACGTACGTACTCACCATGAAAAACGCCAAACGTAACGTTAACTGCCCTGTTTTTCTTTCTGGAATGCTCAGTGGACAAAGGGCGCTTGATATCTTTTCAAAAGAAAGATTGATATGGCACATGAAAAAAGTTTTGCACGGTTGAATTTCAAAATAACGTTGCAAACTAAAGGGGACTAAAAAATGAGCAAAAAGGCCAAATGAGATTGGTAAAAATAGTGTTCAATTCAAAATCAAAAATCTTGTGATATCGTCAAGTTCACAAGGTTATACCGGTTGTGAAGTGAAGTACAAAAAGAACAAATACGGCCATTCCACTGAAAAAGCCAATCGTTGAAAGAATCATCCCACTCCCTATCCATCTCACTTCAGACCAACCTTTTATACTCTTGAAAATATGCACAAAAACACTTAGCAATTTCAAATTTTGCTACTAATCATGATAAAAACGAACGATTATTTTAATTCATCACTTAAACACTTTTTGATTGTTAATCCCTTGAACAAATCCCACCATATCTATTATTTTAGCTTTTTTGTATTTTATTTTTGTTTCTTTCCCTGTGGTGAAATCAAGAGTATGAATTTTAAAATCGTCTATCGCTTTTTTCACTTCTTTGTTTTGAGAATAAAAATCATAAATTCTATCCAATCCTTTTTCATTTACCGTTCTAACGCCAAAGCTATTGGAAAAGTAAGTGTCAAAAGCGGGAATATTTCCAAAAACCCCAAGCATTATTTTTGTGACTAAAGTTTCGGTTGGGTTGAAAGAATTATCGTTCTCTTTTAATGCTTCTCTTATTCCCTGAGCCGCCTTTACAAGTTTATCTTGAACTATTGGATCGTTATATGAGTCAACATCTATTTCCCATAATTCTTTTTCGGCATTAGATATCCAATTTATCAGTGGCTCAAAGTACTTCACGCTTTTTTGAAGAAGCTTACTGCTGCCCCTAAACATTCCCCAACTCGCTAAATAGAAACCCAATTGAAAGCAGCTTGTTTGGAGGTTCTTTTCTGAGACCAAATCGCTTAATTTGTCGTTTTTATAAAACGAATAGAAATAGTTATAACAGTAATCAAAAGAAGCGTATCTTTTTGTTGGAGTTCTATTCCCCTGGAATTCTTTCACACTTTCTCTTATACATTCAGCATCACACATGATCCATTCCTCCTTTTTTACGCTTTTTGTATGCTTATAGAAAATACAAGAAAAGGCATTATCAGGTACCTTGGAATCCTGCAATCTTTTTTAGTTTATTTCAGCCTTTCTACTGGTTTACTTGACGGACAAACTTCAACTGCCCTCTTTCATCGTATACATGTGCCATGTTACCAACTTTAATTGTGACGGTACTTGAAGTCCATCCAAGCAGCTTTCCTTGTCTGGCAAATATCATTTTCCCAGTTTCATCGTAGACAAACACAGTTTCACCGCTTTGTTGAGTTGCCAAACTTATCATCTTTCATCGCCCCCTTTTTTAAAAGCGGAATTGGAAGAAGCCAGAGCCCAAATGTAAGTCTTTAATCCTAAAGCTTAACTTCCTTTTTTAATTCCCAGCTTTTTTGCTCCCTATTTTTTTAATAAGTCTTAATGCAAAACAGCTTGGGAATACGCCTGGGCTGAGTAGAGCTCTGTGCCAATAATCGACTTTTACATTCAAATATTGGCGTGCTTCTTCTTTCTTCCGCAAAACTTAAATATCTTCAGTCCAATTCGTCTTTTCCAAAACGACTTGCGCGTCTTTTAATTTTTTCCTTACAGATTCTATTTGCTCATCCACTTTTTCTATTAGCTTTCTCTTTTCATAAAGAAGAGACGCGCTTGTTTCTTCGACGCTATTACCGTAGTGTGAAGCTCTGTAAGTGTCTTGAATTTTTCCTTTGATCAATTTCAAAGCGCCAACCTTTTCTTTTAGCATCTGCATGTGAAGTATGAGTTCGATCAAGGTCATGGTTTTTGAATTGAACTTGACTTTTACCTGTGAATTTTTCAACGCTATCTTTGATTGAAGATTCGTGTACTGAGAAAGTATTCCGAAGATTTTGGAGGTTATGTCTTTGAGGTCTTTTTCGGCGGCTTCTGGATTGTTCGTGTCAAGAATGAACTCAAAAGAATTCACCACGCTTTTGAGTTTTGACTTCAAAGCGTTCTTTTCCATTATGGCTTCTTGGATTTTCAAATTGTTTCCCCCTTTTTGAAGTTCTTGACGGCAAGAAAAAGAATGATCCGAGAGTTTGAATGCTGAAGGACGCAATCATTATATCACCATATGCTTTTCAAATGGCTTTCACCAAAGGCTTTTCAACGATAAATTTTGAGTTTCCAGTTTTTCTCAGCTTTCTTGAAAGCTTTTAACACGTTTTTCTATTTCTTCAACCATTTTATCTTCGTCAGGTTCTTCAACGTGCAATTCTTTTCCATCTTTAAGAAAATAAACCACGCCGGTTGTCTTCCTGCCGGTGAGCTTTCGATACAAAAACATGTAAAGCGATATTTGAAATTCGTAGTCTTTTATCTTTGCACGGTTGTAATTCGAGTACTTGAAGTCTATTATCTTGTAACCATCTGGCGTTTTTATTATTTTGTCGATTTTTCCCATCAGTTGAACATCCAGTGATGGTATACTTCCTTGAACGGCAAATTCGCTTTTCGTTTCATCAGAATTCTCTATTTCTTTTATCAAAAAGTCATTGGCACGCGATGTAAGAGTTTTTTTCACAGTTTCCACCATGTAAATTGGATATTTAAGAAAAGTTTTTTCGTTCAGCGCTTCCGTTAGCTTCATCTTCCCAACTTTTTCAAGAATTGCGTGCGCTATGTTTCCGTAAGCTACTATTTCGGGATCCGGATCGATTTCGGCTTTTTCAAAAAGTTCTGTTGTGCTGAAAAATTTTCTTTTTGTTTCCAATTTTGGAGTCTCAAAATATTCATCGTTTAGCTCAAAGGATGATATCTTCTCGGTTTTTTCAAAAGGTTTGAATTCCGGTTCTTTCACTACCTCCACAAGGCTTTGCATTTCTTCTGGAATTGTCCAACGGTTGTCCTGAAGTAAGCCTGCTTCTTTCAAAAAACGAAGCCACTCACTTTTTTTATTATTGCGGTTTCGAGAATTTTCCTTACTCAGTACCAAATATTCTTTTGCCCTTGTCATCGCAACGTAGAGTATTCTTTTTTCTTCTTCGATTTCCTCATCTTTTTTCTTTTTGTTAACCGTCGCCTTTGCCATTTGCGCAATTATGACAACTGGAAATTCCAATCCCTTGGACCGGTGAACGTTCATTATCTTCACAACATCGGCATCTTCAGCCAAGGCGGGGGCTTCCTCTTCGTTCCCATCAAAGCCTTTTTTCATAATTCGTTGAGCCCCATTTACATCCCACAATGGTGCATCCAAAGAATCCATCATTTCGAGGAATTTCATGACGTTTGCAACTCTTTTGTCTCCATCCCTTTCAATCGCTATTTTTCCCAAATAGTTGGTTTCCCTTATGGCAATCTTTATTATTTTGGAAGCGTTAACCGTGTTTTTTAAAGCTATCAAGCGTTGAATCAGTTCTTTTACATGGGGGTATTTTTCACCCAGCCCATCGTACAAATTCGCGTCGGTGAGTTTTAATTTAAGCAGTTCATCTATGCTCAATCTAACGAATGGCGAAAGCAAAAATCCGCTCATCGCGCTTGTGTCGTACGGATCTAACACAACCCTTATGAGATTGTAAATCGCGCGCACTTCTTCTTTGGTAAAAAATTCTTTTCCGCCAATCAAGTAAGATGGTATGCCTTTGTCGAGTAACGCCTTTTCTATCTGCCAAATTGCCCCGCCGCTCCTTACCAATACGGCTATGTCTTTGAATTTGTAGCCTTTGGCTATGAAGCCGCTTATAAGCGCGGAAATGGATTCAGCCTCCGCCGCTCGCGCGTCTTCGGCTTTTTCTTTCTCTGGATTTTCAAGGAAGATCACGCGTTTTTCGTTATCGCTTTCGTTTTTCTTTATCTGTGGAGTGTAAGAGATTTTTCCGGAGAAAAGTCTGGGAAAGAAAAGGTTGTAAAATTCAACGAGATTTGGTGAGGATCTGTAGTTTTCGTTCATCTCTTTGAGTTCTAAGTTTTTCTCAGCGATGTTTTCTTTCATATTGAGAAAAACTTCCACGTCAGCCCCACGAAACGCGTATATGGACTGTTTTGGATCCCCTATGTACCACACACGGTTATCTTTTGTCCTCAAAAGTTCAATTATCTCACTCTGCACCGTGTTGGTGTCTTGAAATTCGTCAACGAATATGTATTTGAAGTAATTTCCGTATTTTTGCCTCAATTCTTCGTTTTCTTTGAGCAAATCCCTTACCATAATGAGTAAATCTTCAAAGTCAAGAGCAGATTCTTCAATGGATAACTTTTTGTATTCTTCGCATGCCCTGTTTAAATGCTTAAGATAAACCTCTTTGATTTTTTCGTCAACATCCGAAGGGATTTTAGCACTTGCCCTTAAAGATATTCCTTCTTCAAGCCATTCAATTAGCTTTGAAAAGCTCAGGGTTGGAACGATATCAAAGAATTCTTTCATATCGTTTAGGTTTTCAGACACGTAAGATTCCACAAACCACGAAGTTCTCTTTGTTGAAGATATGCCGTTTACGATTCTAAAATCAGGATCGACTTTCGCGTAAAGCGTGCTTTCTTTTATCAAGCGCGAACAAAAAGAGTGGATTGTAGATATTCTGGCGAGCGGAAGCTCTCTTTTCAAGCGTGTGTAAAGTTCGAATTTTCCATCACCGCTTTTTAAACGTTCTTCCACACTTTGCATGATTCTGTTTTTCATCTCTTGGGCAGCTTTTTCTGTGAACGTTATGGCCACAACTTGATCTGTTTTCAAATCTGGCCAATTTTCAAAAACTTTCAAATATTTTTCAACGAGTACGCGAGTTTTACCGCTACCAGCACCGGCGCTGACGATGAGGTTGCTTTGTGAATTCAATATTTTGCTTTGTATTTTTGAGAAATTCATTTTTCTCACCTTTCCGGACATATCATGCTGTAAGGACACCTATTGCACGCATTTTTTGAATTGAACTTCCCTTTTTGAACACCTTCTAAGAACTCTTTCACTTTGGAAAGTGTGTGTTCCGTTTCTTTTTGAATTTTCTCTAAAGAAATGAGATTCGAAATTTTTTGCGCTTCTACCAAAGAAAAGGTGGCCTGCAATACCGGCCGATTCAACATTTTTTGGGCAATGGCTGAGTAAATGCAAAGCTGTTCTTTTTCTCCCTGATTTTTACGTTTGTAATCCACGATCATCAACCCAGAGGGGCACGTATCTATTCTGTCTATTCTGCCAATGAATTTTATGCCGTCAAGTTCACCGTTTGCGCCATCGATTGAAAATTCAAATCTGTACGGCACAAAAAATTCTTCCGTCTTTTTTGCTTTGTTTTGGTAGATCATGTATTTTTTCAGGTTGCTTTTCAGCTCTTGAGGGTCTCTTAATTCCACGTTGAAAAGGTATTCGGTTATCACCGTGCTTATTCTTGCAAGGTTTATTTTGAAAAGCTCTTCCTCGAGAAACGTTATTTTTTCCAGTTCTTCTTTGACAAATTCTTTTGTCATGGAATAAACTTCATCGTATGTTTTTCTCATTAAGGCATCTCTACCGCGTTTCATCATTTTTTTCAAAACGTTGTGGTAAATCGTTCCAATTTCAAGCGCGTCTAAATCAAACGTGTACGCGATCTCCTGAGGAATTTTAAGAACGTAAGCGAAGAAAAACATGAGCGGGCATTTGTCGTAGTATGAGAACTTGTAAAAACTCACAGGTTTTTCTGACATTTTTTCACAAAAAGACAAATTGGCTTCATCTTTCAAGTTGTATTCTTGAACTCTTGGTATTTCCACTCCAAGCCTTTTTTCGATTTCAGGTGATCTGCCGTTCTTCCTTGCCCACTTTGCGTACGCGATAACCGCCTCTTGAGCGCTCATGGGAGGAAATTCTTCCGCCTCATCTATTGCCGTGTCGAATTTTTCTTCCAATTCCGTGAGATAAATGGAGGGAAGAATTTTTATTCCGCTCACCGTTGAAGTTGGCATTGTCAAATAAACTTCGCTCGCATGCGACATCGCGGTGTAAAGATCAAGCCTGTTATCAAAAAGGCTTTTAAGAATCCTGTTTTCGCCGAAGTGATTTTCTTCCTCTATCGTGGTGTAAAAATAGTTTTGGTGAAATTGTGGGTAATTGCCGTCGTTGAAGCCAACGAATATTTTCAAAGGTTTATGGCTGAAGCGTGAGGTTAACACATCCGATATGCGAACTGAGAGTTCGTTTTCTTCGGGAATATAAAATCTTTCTTTCAATTGAAGCTCTAAATAATACCTGTAATCCAAACCTTTTATTTCATTTACTCCTATAAATGACCATATTCCTTCTACTTCCCACAAGAGTTCTTTGAAAGATTTCACGGCTTCCGTATCATCTTGAGATAATTCCCTCTTTTTTACCACTTCAATCGCTTTTTCAAACGCTTTCGTATATTCGGAAACGCTTTTCGCGTTTTCAAAATCAAGTAAAAAATCAAAGAGTGACTCCACGGTTTTTCTCGATTCATCGGCAAAAGAAAGGAGTCTTTCAATCTCTTCAAGGGCGGCCTTTTGGTTGTACTCTTCATCGGAGTTCTCAACAAACGACTTCTTTTTGCGTAGAAAATCGGTGAACCTGTCTATCTTTTCCATCCAATTTTTCAATCTCATATCGTGTGAAAGCCTTATAGGCCCTCTGTTCAATCTTGCAAGGTCGTAAACGAGTGAAAAACCTTTTTCTTTTCCACCATATCCCACCATCACCATGCTGTTTAGAAGAACGGGAGGATAACCATTCGTCACGACTCTTATCGGGAGCATGAGCTGCTGAACAACCACATTTTGAGACAGGCTTTTCTTGCCAAGATAAGAAACTTCTATTGAATATTCTTCAAGCTTTTCTTTTAAAGCTTCCACGTAATCGCTATTTGAAGAGTTGACGACTATTTCAAAATCATCTGGGCTTCTTCCATTTAAAAGTAGGTGCTTTACCTTTTCGCAAACCCAATTGATCTCATCGGTTATCTTTTCAAAAGCATGGACATGAAGATTTTTGCCATTTCCAAAAAACAATCCCCTTGCAACCTGAGAGCCTTTGAACTGGAAATGAACTTTTCTTGGATTGAATTCCTCAATGGTTTTTAAAATCGTGGATGTTCCTCTTTTGAATATTTCTCCTTGTGTGGCGGTTATGAACGTCTTTTTTGAATGAGGAATGAGAGTTTTAAAAAGTTTGGAAACCACCGGCGTGAAATCGTAAAAACCATCTACAAAAAGATACTTTCCGTTTAATTCAATTTCACCGTTGGCGATCATGGCGTAAGCGTCGTAAGTATCAAACAGATTCTTTGAATTCAAGGCTTTTTTGAAAAACTCTATAACACTTGATATGAAGAAATCCCTTCGCGTTTGTGGCTCTTTAAACTCATCTTCCTTCATGTAAGATTTTATGTCGTCTATCAAAGAAAGAAGCTTTTCCACCGTGGAGCAATGTTTGAGTTTTACGATTTCATCTGGGAAATCCAAATTTTTAGAAGACATATCCTCAATAACCGAAGATAAAACCGAAAGCTTTAGCGCTTCATCGGCAAATACAAGACCTTTTTGTTCCACCACCAAATCAACTGCAAATTGATCAAGAGTTTTAAAAGCGGATCTGTTTATAATTCCAATCTCTTTCGATGCCATTTGGGCTACGGATTTAACGAATTCACCCTGGCTTCCAATGAAAAAGTATAACTAAACGGATCGATTTTTGAAAGCTCAGCTATCATCGCCTTTGTTTTGCCAGAAGAAGGCGGCCCTAAAAAAAGAGTAACATCTGCCAAGTTAAACACTTCCCCCTACCGTTTGAATGCTTAAACTCCAGAAATTGAAGCGCTTTCGAACAATTATACACCTAACATCTTGATTTATCTTTTCATATGCGTTTGAATATCTAACCTTTCCTCGATTTTCACAATGAAACGCGTTCCAACAAAAAAGGCGCCATCTCTGGCGCCAATCATTCATATAACTTCTTCGCTTTTGTATGCAAAAGGGTAAATGCCCCCTTCGTTTGTGGAAAGTTCGTTCCCCTCCAGAAATGGTCTCTCAATTTCATCTTCGCGTAGTAATACGCCCACGCTTCAAACGGTATCCCTCGCTTTGGGTCGTATTTCGCCTTTGAGATTATCACCAAATACCATATCGTCTGTTTTAAATCTTCTACCTCATGCTCGTAAACTGAATAAGTGTATTTCTTCATTAACGAAGATACAACCCTTTCAAGAGATTTGAACTCTTTTTCGTTTAAGAGGGGAACAACTTCTTTATTTCTTTTTGCCGGTTTCCTTTTTCCACAAATTATCATTAAGCCATTTTACCGTTATGTCAACCGCTTCGCCAACCAACCAATTGAATATGGAAA
>WFYR01000114.1 GCA_015489955.1 Mesoaciditoga sp.
ACGAGAACCGAAAGATTAAAAGCCACAGAGCCAGGAATAGATTGCGCCCTGGCAAGCAAAGTGTAAAATTCATCTCTATCCATCCATTGTTTTTTCTCCACTCCATTTGCCAGAACAGGTACCATTGCGTAACCTCCACCTATGGTTAACAATGATATTCTAAAAAATGTTATGAAAATAGAAAAAAAGTTCGCTTTTTTCATTTTTCCTCCCTGAAATAGCCTTGAAAACGCACTTCAAAGCATTATACACAAATTGCATTGCCGAAATGATATAATTTTTTGAAAAGGAGTGTGCAAGGTGAAAAGAAAAGAATGGGTAATAAAAATCGCATCTGATAAATCAAACGATCTTTTTGAATTTTTTGCCATTCACAATTTAACTTCCTTCTACTCGGAAACAAATCCTTCAGAAAAAGAGGAGATCTTTCATGTTTACACAGAAGATGAAGAATTGATAAAGGAATTGGTCAAAAAATTCGAGGTGTCTTACAAATCAATTTTGTCAGACGATGAAGATTGGTTAGCCGTATGGAGAAAGAATTTGAAGATCGTGCGCATAGATGAAGATCTCTACGTTAATCCAGATCCGGAAAGGCTTGCCGAACCTTCAAAAGGCATAGTTATAAAGGTAAATCTTGGAATGGCTTTCGGAACCGGCGAGCACGAAACGACAAAGTTAGCGGCTTCATTTTTGAAAAAAGCTTTAAAAAGGGGAATGAAAGTTTGCGATGTTGGATGCGGAACTGGCATTCTTTCCGCCATTGCAATGAAATTGGGTGCCAGTAAGGTTTTGGCTGTTGACATGGACAAAAATGCTATCAAGCAAGCAAAAGAAACCGCCCGTTTAAACGGAGTAAAGTACGAAGTGAAAAAATCCGACTTATTGGCACAAGTGCACGCCAAATTCGATCTTTACGTTGCCAACATAGTCTTCGACGTGTTGATAAAGCTTCTTCCACAATTACCAAAGGGAGCACTCTTTATCGCATCAGGTATCGATAAACCACGAAGCAACGATTTTGCGAAATCTTGCGAAGAACATGGATTTCAAATAACAGAAAAGCGATGTGAAAATGAATGGTGCGCATTTCTAATAAAGACTTGAGAATTGTTTCAGCCCAAATAGGAAAATTCCCTCAAAACCTATTGGAAATATCTTTAAAATGTTCCTTTGGTTTTCCAATGGTGATAAAATCCAAGCCCATCCTAAATGGCAAACCTTTTCCAACGATTTATTGGCTTACCTGTCCTTATTTGAGGTATCGAATTTCTCAACTTGAAGCAGAAGGAAAAATTCCAGAATATGAGAAGGTACTTTCGTCGTCTTCAAAAATATACGATCGACAGCTGAAAGCTCACATCATGGCTAGAGAAGAAGCGTTAAAGATGCTAAAGAAGTCAAATCTGAAATGGGTAAAAGAGAGAATAAAAAATGCAGGCATGGGTGGCATTGTTGATTTCTCACACATAAAATGTCTTCATTTACACGTGGCTTACCATCTTGGGGGGATTAAAAATCCTGTAGCTGAGATGGCGTTAAACGAAATCGTAACTCTGGAATGTTCGAACGCCATGTGTAAAAAGTACGAAGAGGTGAGTTGAATGGACTATTTTGCTGTCATTGACGAGGGAACAACGAGCACACGAGCTATGATTTTTACAGAAGAAGGAAAGTTAACGTCTGTTTCACAAAAAGAATTGACAACCTTTTATCCAAAGGATGGATGGGTTGAGCAATCGGCGAAAGAATTGTATGAAAAAAGTGTCGAAGCGTTGAAAGAAGCCATACAAAAGTGTAAATGCTCACCGACATTTCTTGGCATCACGAATCAGCGTGAAACTGTGATAGCCTGGAATTCAAAAACGGGTAAACCTCTATATAACGCGATCGTTTGGAAGGATAAAAGAGGACAAGCGCTTTGTGAAGAGATAAAAGCAAAAGGATATGAGAACGAAATTCGCGAAAAAACCGGCTTGTTATTGGATCCCTATTTTTCCGCCTCAAAAATGAAATGGCTGATAGACAACGTAAAAGAAGTAAAAGATGCGATGATGAAGGGTGATCTGAAATTTGGAACCGTAGATTCGTATTTGATATGGAAGCTAACCGGAAAACATCTAACGGAAGTTTCAAACGCTTCAAGAACGCTTCTTTTCAATATTTCAAAATTATCCTGGGATGAAGATTTGCTTGAGATTTTTGGTGTACCTTTAGAAACGTTGCCAGAGGTTAAGCCATCAGCCTACGATTTTGGCGCCTCACAATATGGAAATGTTGTAGGGGTTTTGGGAGATCAGCAAGCATCGCTTTTTGGAAATAGATGTTACAATGTTGGCGAAGTGAAATGCACTTACGGAACGGGAGCTTTTGTTCTGGCTAACATTGGAAGTTCAAACACTTCAATTCCAGATGGCCTTTTAAAAACCATAGCCTGGAAAATAGGAAATGAAGTGACCTATGCATTGGAAGGATCGATTTTGGGAAGCGGTCAGAATATCACGTGGATAAAGAAGAGCATAGGTCTAATAGAAGAAGAAAGAGAAATAGAACCCCTTGCGAGATCGGTTGCTTCAAGCGAGGGAGTGTATTACGTGCCGGCATTGGATGGAATCGGGGCACCAAGATGGATTCCCGAAGCGCGAGGAATTTTTTTGGGTCTAAGTTCTTTTCACACAAAGGCCCATATACTTCGTTCTATTTTGGACGCCATGGCATTTTCCACCGTTGAAGTTGTAGATGCCTTCCGAAAAAGTGGCTTATCCATTTTCAAAATAAGCGTGGATGGGGGAGGGGCTAAGAATTCTTTGCTCATTCAAATTTTAGCAGACGCTTCAAACGTAAAAGTAGAAAAACCAAAATTCAACGAAATGACGGCATATGGAGCGTTTTTAATCAGTGGAATTGGCGCTAAAAAGTGGGATTTTGAAAGCTTGAAATTGTATAATAACCCATCTGATATCTTTGAACCTAAAAGAAACCTTTCAGGAGAATACACTAAATGGTTAAAAGCCGAAGAAATCGCAATAAGCTGGTCAAAAAACGATTTTTAACTGACAGAAAGGGAAAAACGCATGCATTTTTACTTAGATTCGGCGAACTTGAAAGAAATAGAAAAAGCCATTTCGTTAAAATACGTTGAAGGTATAACAACGAATCCTTCTCTTTTAAGGCGTGAAAGAATATGGGAAAACTTTGAAAGCATAGAAGAATTTTATTCAACGTTGATGAATGTGTGTGATGGAAAAATTTTTGCACAGGTTCCTTCGTCTTGCATTCCGGATTTTTTAAGAAAAATAAAAGGAATGGACACTTCTCGACTTGTTGTAAAAGTCCCATCTGTTCCGGCAGGTTTAAAAATTGCCAGTGAGTTGAAGGAAAAAGGATACAAAATTTGTGCAACTGCCGTTTACACGTCTTCACAGGCTTTGATGTGGGACTCACTTGGAGTTGATTACATTGCCATTTACATCGATAGAATGAAAAAAAGAGGCTTCAACGTTTCTGAAAACGTGACTTCCATACTCAAAGCATTAGAAAATGGCAAAACAAAAGTGCTGGCCGCAAGTGTTAAAGATGTGAAAGAGTTAACAATTGTTATGAATTCGAAGATAGAGTACATGACTCTGAATTACAAAATGATAGAGGATATAACCAAATGCGCCTTTAGCATAGAGGACACAGAAATATTCGATAACGACTTTGAAGTGGTGAAAGGACATTTTTACAAAGATGCGAATAGATGAATTCGATGTTGCAAAGGGATTTGCGATATCTGTTGTTGTGTTTGTTCATGCAACTTTTTTGAACTTAGATAAATTGTCTGTCCTTGCTCAGCGACTATTACTGGTATCTTCAACGTTTTTGGCCCCCGCCATAGCGATTTTTTTCTTCGTATCCGGCTTTTTGGGGTATCGTAGCTATGTAAAGAGAAAGAGTTTTAAAATGTTTGAAAGTCAAAAGTTAAAATCTATTTTGATTCCATACGTGATCTGGTCAACAATATACCTTTTGCTCCAGATTGAAGTGGGGTACATCATAAAACAACCCTATCATTTTACATTTTTAAGTTTTTTCCAAAAATACTTGTTAGGGGAAGCGTTTTTACCTTTTTATTACATAATAGTTCTTGCAATTTTTTATCTTTTAACGCCAATAATTTCAAAGATAGACTTAATTGTGATGAAGAAATTATTGATAGTTTTGTTCATAAGTGGATTGGCAGTTATGAGTTTTTACTTCGTGCCGCTTTATTTTGGTAAAGAATACGTATCTTCTTTAATGACGTACAGAGATCCACTGGCATGGATGTTTTTTTACGTCTGGGGAATGTATTTGGCCAGAAATGGCAATATATCCTGGAGAAAACGCCCTTCTATTAAAGTTTTGATTTTGTTCTTTGCATTTTATGCTCTTTCGTGCGTGGAGATAATTAGCGTTCCCAAGATCGTTCAAGATTGGGAATCTTACTTGATTCTTGGTCCGGCTGTGTACGTTTTTTATGTATTTGCGATGGAAATTTACCTATGGTTGAGCTACCATTCATTTAGAAAATTAAAAATTTTGGCAAGGGTGTTATCGGCATTAGGGAAAAATTCATTTGGAATTTATCTTAGCCATGGATTGATACTCTATTCGATCCTGGGAATTGCTCTGATGTTTGATCGTAATCTGTTAAACGAGTCAAATTTCACTTTAAACGTCATAGGCGGGATTATAGGTTTAGGAATTTGTTATGAACTTTCACAAGTAATGAATAAATCGACTTTACTAAGAAGAATGCTGGGATAACTTATTTGGAGGAAGCAAAATGATATTAAAAAGGATTTTGTTGTTGACTTCCGAAATTGTGGCTTTTTGTATCTTTTTTTTCTCTGGAAAATCACCCTTTTTTTTGGGGTGGTCGATACCGCTTTTATTTTTCTTTTCCGCGTTGCTTTCTTACATTATTTTCGTTACTAAAATAAAAAAAGAAAAAGATGAAAAGGCCTCTTTTTTTCTTTCATCATCAAAAAACGTCCTGATCTTTACAGTAATAAAAAACGACATCCCGTCGGCTAAAAGATTTGTAGAACATTACAGTAAGTTTCCTTCTAATTTTCGTATTTTGATATTTGATGATAACTCCGCAGATGGAACATACGAGTATTTGGTAAAAGCTTCAAAAGCTTTTGAAAACGTTGAAATTAGAAGACTTGTAAGATCTGGAAGGATTTTACATCCAAAAGGTGAGGGATTTGAAATTGCCCTTAAAGATAAAAAAAGTGATTTTGTTTTCATCTGTGATGGCGACAGTTTGATATCGCTGGATGATTTAAATTTTTTAATTTCAACAATGGAGAAAGAAAAACTCGATTACGTGTCAGCTCAAAGAAGAAATATTGAAAAAGAAAAGGTATCTTACTATTCCGCGGATGTAAACGAACTTTTCATGTCTTTGATGAATGAAGTGGCAAGCTTATTTGGAGGAAGCATATTTCCAGGTTCAGGTCACTTGATTCGCAAAGAAAGTTTTAAGACTTTTAAATACGATGATATCTGCTTGAGTGATGATACTTACATTGGAAATTGGATCACGCAACATAAAAAGAGAGGAAAAAGGGTATATTCGGCTTCCGTGATGGAATTGGCCCCTGAAAAATTCTCGGTCAAATTATCTCAAATGCTCAAATGGACGAAAAATGGTGTTCTTGAAAGAATAAGAGCACTTTCAACGGGGGTCTTGATTCAGTACTTCGCATTATTCATGATAATTTTTTCATTTTTATTTCCTAAGACTTATCTTTCTTTAATAACCTACGATGTGTTGGCAATTTTATTTGGAATTATCCTCGGTATGGCACTGTCCTTTAAGAAAATTAAAGGGGCAATACTAGGTTTTCTGGCATTTTCGTTAGAATTGCTTTTCTCAACCGCCTATAACGTTTACCTGTATAACAGAGCTATATTTAGTAATCCACGCTATTTGGAAAGTGGAAAATTTGAAAAGACGAAACGTGAATGATTAGCGCTTTTTCCTTAAGAAGCTTAAAGTCTCATAAAAAGCTCTTAAAACGCTCATAACTACTTTTTTGGTTTTATTGTGGCCAGGACCATAACCAAAATCACGAATAGAACGGAAGAAATCCTTGTTACCAGCGTTGTGAACGATGGGAATGATTTCTCCATTTGCCAGGTAAAATGTGGAATTTTTTATGTAAAACTTTCTTTTAGAAGTTGTCGGTATGAAATTGTATTTTGAATCTATTTCGTAAAAACCCGATTTGTAGATCAAATAATTCGGTAATATGGTATCAACACCCCATGCATTTTTATCCAGAGTTAGATCGAACATTCTTTCAGTGATCTGAATGAAAACTTTTGATGGATAAACAACAAATCCAACATTTATAAGATTTTTGTCTTTGAAAAAGTTTACGATCTTATCGGCGTTTTTCACTTTACGGTTTGTTATGAGTATTTCCATGTTTGGAGATATTTTTTCAGTTACTCCACGCACCATTGATGGTTTTAATGTGAAAAGATGAGAGATGTCTGATTGAAATATTATGTCCCCACCATCACATAAGGCAACTTGTTCGTATTGTGGATTGTTTGTTAAAAAATCGTACAAGTCCATGAATCTCAAATTGTTTATTAACCCTTCATTTTTGTGTTTGCTTTCAAAAATCAAGGCTCCATCGAATTTTTTCTTGATATTATCGCTTAGACCCCAATCTATTATTAAAACGTCTGTTTCAGATAAATTCACGTTTTCTTTTAACGATCTGTACCAATGATTCAGCAAGAAATCTTCGTATTTTTCATCACATGCTGTGGCTATTAGATATTTTTTCACGATTTCCTCCCAATCTAATAATTTCATTCAAGCGGTTTGAATTATAGCATTGAGAACAAAAAAAGTGTATAATTAGCAAGGATGAATGAGAATCTAAATGTTGACTTTGAAGATTTTATAAAACTAATGGTGCTTTCTTTTCCATTTTTAGCAGCTTTTTATCTCATGAAAAAGGTTATACCCTCTTCTGAAATAGCTGCGGTGATTCTGATTTCATTTTCTGTCTACATAATTTGGTGTTTTCACATTTTGTTGAAAAAGAAAGGCTTCGGAATAGGTGCATGGTTTAGAATGAAAACATTTGGAAATGACCTATTATGGGCTATAATAATATTTCCAATTGTTTTTGGTGTATACCTTTTGATGGCTTTTCTAACATCTAAGATCTGGAGCGCTAACATACTGCATCCTTATTTTTCGTTGAACACAAATCCTTTCTTGATGGTCTTAGCTTTAGGATTGTTTTTTCCAGTTGCAGAGGAAGTGCTCTTTAGAGGTGCAATATACAACTATTTGGAACAGAAATTCTCTCCTGAATTTTCGATGGTTATGGTGTCCACAGCGTTTGCGGTGGTGCATCCATTAGAAGATTGGATGAAAATGTTTGTGCTTGGAATACTCTTAAATTTGTTATACTATAGAAAGAAGACCTTGACGGTTCCGGCCACAATCCACGTTATGGTGAATTTGCTGTACCTGTCGATTATGTATTTTTACACGTCAAGGATCTGAAAGAGGTGGTAATATGTTCAACAAATTTTCAAAACGGGCGGCTCAAGTCTTCGTAAATGCGCAAGATGAAGCTCGCGCGTTAGGACACTCGTACGTTGGAACCGAACATTTGCTCTTAGGAATAATGAAATCCGCCAACGGAGAGGCCTACAATATTCTCCGCGAAAGCGGTTTAGATTATCCTTCATTGAGAAAGGAAATAATAACCATAGTTGGATCTGGAATTCCTAGGGAAAGTTTTTCTTCCCCTCAGATGACTCCGCGGGCAAGAAAGATCATAGAATTAGCTTATGAAGAAGCTCAAATGCTAAAGCAAAATTACATCTCAACGGAGCACATCCTTCTTGCCATATTGCGTGAAGGTGAGGGAGTGGCAGCCCATATTTTGAGAAAATTCGGTATTGATTTAAGCGAAATGAGAAAGGAACTCATAGAAGAGATGGGGATCATACCAAGAGAAGAAGACGAAGAAAGTGATAGATTCGTGAAAGATTCTTCTAAAGATGTTTCAAGAAGTGTGAAAACTCTTGAGAATCTTGGCGTTGACCTCACAGAAGAAGCGAGAAATGGAAAATTAGATCCCGTTATTGGCCGTGAAAAAGAAATAGAGAGGATAATGCAAATTTTATCCAGAAGGAAGAAGAACAACCCCGTTCTTATCGGTGAGCCGGGCGTTGGAAAGACCGCTATCGTGGAGGGACTGGCTCAAAGAATAGCATCTGGAGATGTGCCGGAATTGCTTAAAGGAAAGATCATTTTTTCTCTGGATGTTGCCGCGCTTATTGCTGGAACAAAGTACAGAGGCGAATTTGAAAAGAGATTAAAAAAAGTCATAAATACGGTTAAAGATGATAAAAACATAATACTCTTCATAGACGAAGTGCACACAATAGTTGGTGCTGGAGCTGCTGAAGGAGCAGTCGACGCGGCAAACATTTTAAAGCCCCCACTGGCACGTGGTGAAATACAAATAATAGGTTCCACCACACCAGATGAATATCGTCAATACATAGAAAAAGATGGGGCTCTGGAACGCAGATTTCAAAAAGTGTACGTTAGCGAACCAACAGCAGAACAAGCGTTGGAAATATTAAGGGGTTTAAAATCCAAGTACGAAGTTCACCATGGAGTCAAGTACAGCGATGAAGCTCTAGAATTTGCAGTTAAACTTTCCCAACGCTACATAAGTGATCATTATTTGCCAGATAAAGCCATTGACGTTATAGACGAAGCGGGCGCACGAGCACGCCTACAAAATATGATCATCCCGGATGAAATAAAAAGGATAGAAGTGGAGATAAAGAGTGCGCAAGAAGAAAAAGAGCTTGCCGTTGCTCGTCAGGATTATGATCAGGCTGCAGAAATCAGATTGAGAGAAAGAGAGCTTCAACAAAGGTTAAATGCCGCTTACAACAGATGGAAAAAGGCGCACGAAACGGAAATAATACATATTGGAACTGAAGATGTATCACAAATAGTTTCAAACTGGACGGGCATACCTTTGACAAAGATAGAAAAGAGTGAAAGCCAAAAATTGTTGAGTTTGGAAAAAGAACTTCACAAACGAGTTGTCTCTCAGGAAGAAGCCATTCGGGCGATATCGCAAGCTATCAGAAGGGCAAGAGCCGGGTTAAAAGATCCTAGAAAACCAACGGGCTCATTTATGTTTTTAGGACCTACTGGAGTGGGAAAGACTGAACTTGCCAAAGCGTTGGCGGAATATCTCTTTGGCGACGAGAATTCCCTTATAAGGATCGATATGTCCGAATACATGGAAAGATTTGCCGTTTCAAGGCTTGTCGGAGCTCCTCCAGGTTACGTTGGTTACGAAGAAGGGGGAACTTTAACAGAAAAAATAAGACGAAGGCCTTTCTCCGTGGTTTTGCTTGACGAAATAGAAAAAGCTCATCCAGATGTTTTTAACATTTTGTTGCAGATATTAGACGAAGGGCGCTTAACAGATTCACAAGGTCATACCGTTGATTTTAGAAATACCATAATAATAATGACTTCGAATTTGGGTGGAGAAATAATAAATAAGACAAAGCACGCTTTGGGTTTCGTTGAAGAAAATAGCGAAGAAGCTTCTTACTCTTCTATGAAATCCATAGTGATGGAAGAAGTGAAAAGAACGTTCAGACCGGAATTTTTAAACAGACTTGATGAAGTTATAGTTTTCCATCCGCTCAAGAAGAAAGATATTGAAAAGATAATAGACATTCTCATGAAAGATGTGAAAAAACGTATCGAAGAACGCGGAATGAAGATCACCTTGAACAAAAAAGCGAAGGAATACATCATTTCAAAAGGATTCGATCCAATATACGGTGCGAGGCCTTTAAAGCGGGAAATTCAAAGGGATATAGAAGATCCTCTCTCAGAAGAGTTATTGGCGAACAAGTTTTCTTTGGGAGATACCATCGTGGTAAGCGTAAATAGAGGAAGAATAGTCTTCAGAAAACGAAAATCAAAAAACAAAAAGGTAATTTTAAGTGAAGCGGGAAAAGGATAAAGTTTACGTTTGCTCTAATTGCGGATACACTTCGGCAAAATGGTTTGGAAGATGTCCCCAATGTGGAGAATGGAACACCGCAGTAGAAGTGGAAGGGGCCGTTAAAAACGCCCCTTCTTCAATAGAGTTTGCATCTTCGAAAGAAAGCGTTGTAAAGACAGAACGCATAAAAACGAAGATGCGGGAGATGGATAGAGTTTTAGGCGGCGGATTAACAAAGGGAAGTGCGATTTTACTCGCAGGTGGTCCGGGAATTGGAAAATCCACATTGTTGTTACAATACGCTTCTGAACTCGCAGAAAACGGAAATGTTTACTATGTGAGCGGAGAAGAGTCTATTTCGCAAGTTTTGTCGCGCGTAAAAAGGCTCGGGGTTGAAAAAGATAACCTTTTTCTTTCTTCCAGCGTCGAAGTTGATGGTATTCTTTCCTCTATTAAAGGAAAAACAGTTGCCGTTATTTTTGATTCCATCCAGACTCTTCACATATCTGGCATGAATGCGTTAACCGGAAGCCTACCCCAAATGAGAGAATGCACGGCAAAACTTGTAGAATACGCAAAAAAAACCGATACGTCGGTTTTCATGATAGGTCATATAACCAAGATCGGAAACATAGCAGGACCTATGGTGCTTGAACATATGGTAGACACGGTGCTTTACCTGGAGGGAGAAGTGAGATCTGGAAGAAGAATTTTGAGAACTACAAAAAATCGTTTTGGTCCCACGGACGAAATAGCAGTTTATGAAATGAGCTCACGTGGAATGATAGAAATTCCAGATCCCTCTAAAATATTTGCTGACATGGACTCAGAAGAACCTGGCAACGCTTTATCAGTTGTTGTGGAGGGTTCTCGTTCGTTGTTGGTAAACGTTCAAAGTTTAACAACTTTTAACAGGCGTTCAAATTCAATAAGAATCGCTCGAGGAATAGAAAATTCAAGGCTTTTCATGCTTTCAGCCTTAACATCGAATTATCTTGGAGTTCATCTAGAAAATAACGATCTTTATTTGAACATTTTGGGAGGATTGAAAATCACAGACCCGGCTATTGATTTGGCGGTGATCGCTGCACTCTATTCTTCTGCAAAAAAGATGAGCTTTCCGGTAAAAACCGTTTTTATCGGAGAAGTTGGACTTGATGGAAGAGTAAGACCTGTGCAACAAATGAAAATGCGAATTTCAGAGGCGAGAAGAATGGGAATAAAAAAAATTATATCTTCTTACCTTTCAAAAGAAAAAGGAATTATAGGTGTTAGAACGATAAAGGAAGCCATAGCAAAGGCTCTAATGGAGGATGAATGAAATGGATTACGACGAAATATTGAATATGCTGACATTGGTTTCACCTGGAACGGCCCTCAGAAATGCCATTGACGATATAATGCGTGCGGACAACGGTGCCATAATATTTTTCGTGCAGAATCCATCCGAATACGTGAAGAACGGAGTCATTCAGCCAGGCTTTGAACTTAACTGTCCGTTTACCGCTAACAAACTATACGAACTTGCAAAGATGGACGGTGCCATAGTTATATCTGAAGATCTTAAAACTATTTGGTATGCAAACTCCCATCTGGTGCCAGATAGTACCATACCCAGCGATGAAACTGGAACGCGTCACAAAACTGCTGAAAGGATTGCCAAGCAAACCGACAAATTCGTTTTGTGTATTTCTCAAAGAAGAAAAGTTATAACTCTCTACCGTGGAACATGGAAACACATGCTAAATGATGTCTCATTCGTTGTTATGCAAATGAATCAAGGTCTTCGTGCTATTGAGAGATACAGAAGTAATTTTGACAAGGGGATTTCCGATATAGATATCCAAGAAATAGAAGGACGGGTTACGTTATTTGACGTCGTTGAAGTCATAGAAAGGGGAATTGCGATTCTTCAAATTTCCAAAGAATTGAATTTTTATCTTGCCGAACTTGGAGAAGCCGGAACACTTGCAAAAGTACATTTAAACGAATTGCTTTACGATGTGGAAAACATCATAAAATTGCTGATAATGGATTACGCATCTGATGAAGCAGTAGGTGAAGAACACGAACCAGGCGATGTCTTCACAAAATTGATGGATTATAAAGGCAACGCCGATTTTATCGCTAAAACTCTTGGCTATGAACTTCAGGAAGCTCAACTATTTGAATTGGAAATCCAGCCACGTGGCTATCGGCTGCTTAGGAATATTCCAAGAATACCTATGAGCGTTGCAAAAAACGTGATAAAGCGCTTTAGAAATCTCTCAGGTATTCTAAACGCATCCTTCGATGAACTTGTCAAAGTTGAAGGAATAGGCGAAAAACGTGCTCAATCGATCATCACTGGCATATCTTCTCTAAAGCATAGGGCGAATTTAAAATGAATCGCAACGACGTTAAGCGTATCAATTATTCGCGTAAAATTATTCTTTGGGGGGAATAATCATGGAATGGGCGTTGGCTTTGATACCAACTTTCCTTGGTCTTTACGTTGGATACACGTTGCATCCAGGAATGGGAATGCTGCCAGGAGGTGTCATAGGAGCATCTATAGGTGTCGCGCTTTACTTTTTGTTCAAAGATTTGAAAGGTAGAAAAATAGAACCTATAAGTTTTTCTGTAGGTTTGGGAGCTTTTACCGTTTTTTCCGCAACGGGTTTATTCCTTACCGATCATTTATGGAGTGAAAATATCATAACGATTTCAGCCGTAAAACTCTCTGTAATTTTTATGGCACTTTTGAGTGCTGTAGAAATATCTAAAAGGGTGAATTTAGAAAAGATATTAAGCAAAGAAAAGTTCAAAAATAGAGGAAGTTTTATATTCGATACATCGGCGCTTTTAGAAGACAAAATTTTAGATCTCTTTGACATAGGCCTCTTCAATGGTACCGTCATTGTACCCCAATTTGTTTTAATAGAATTGCAAAAACTCGCAGATAGCTCTGACAACGAAAAGAAAGAAAAAGGTCGTAAAGGTTTCGAAATAGTTGAAAAGATAAAAAATATACCGGACATAAATTTTAAAATAGACGATACCATAACTTACGAAGAAGGAAAGGTAGACGAGGAAATTGTAAACCTTGCCAGAAAGTTCAGTGGACAAATAGTAACGCTTGATTACAATCTCACAAAGATGGCTCAATTACAGGGGATAAAAGTTCTCAATTTGAATCATCTCTCAGAAATTCTTAAGCCCACTCTTCTTCCTGGCCAAAAAGTTATGATTCAAATAATTCGAAGGGGAAAAAACAAAGAACAGGGAATAGGTTTCACGGAGGATGGAACGATGATAGTTGTGGAAGATGGCGGAAACTTCGTTGGTACAAACCATGAAATAGTCATAACAAATATTCTTAGAACAAATGCGGGAAAGCTCTTATTTGGGAGAATAAATCCAAAATGACAACCGCAATAATTCTGTGTGCGGGATCTTCTACGCGTTTTTCACAGGGAAAAGACAACAAAACACTTCAAATATTGGATGGAAAACCGATCTTCATGCACTCGGTGGAAAAATTCCTTTCGTGTGGCGTTAAAAAAATCATCCTGGTTGTAAAAATAGAAGAAAAACCCCTTTTTGAAAAATTCCTTCCAAAAGAGGGAATTTTTTCCTTCGTCGTTGGTGGAAATAGAAGACAAGATTCTGTGATGAACGCTTTAAAAGTAATTGAAGATAATGAAAAAATTTTAATTCATGATGGTGCACGTCCCTTGGTAAGCGCCGATCTTATCAACAAGATAAAAGATAAAATAGCACCTCATACATGTGTGGTTCCAGTAATTCCAAGTGAAGATGCTCTGAGAATACAAAAATATGGTAAACTATACTCCATAGATCGAAGCAAAGTTTTCAGAATACAAACACCACAAGGTTGCGTTGCCGGAGAATTAAAAGAGCTCTATGAAAAATACTACGGCGAGTATTTCTACGATGACGCAGCGGCTTTTGAAAAAAGTGGTATGGATGTTATAAGCGTTATGGGAAACAAGGAAAACGTTAAAATCACAACAAAGGAAGATATAACATTAGCCGCTTTTTTCTTGAAACGTAACCAAGGGAGGAAAGAGTTCTGACTTTTCTTGCAATAATAATACCCGTTTTGTTTTTGGGTTGGACGCTTGGTTTCAACAACATGTCAACTGTTTTTGGTCCTCCAGTTGTATCTGGAGTTATAAAATACCGTATAGCTACTATTTTGGCTTCTATATTTATTCTTTTGGGAGCATTATTGGGTGGAAACATGGGTGTTGGAACAGTTTCCACTATCACCCATCTTTCGGTATTATCAGCTGTGAGTGCTTCTTTAAGCGCAGCGATCGTTACATTGGTCATGACGTCATTTTCTATTCCAACTTCTATAACACAGGGAGTTATAGGTGCCGTTGTTGGAATAGGCATAGTTGAAGCCAATGTAAACTGGATATTGGTTATAAAATTGATAATATTTTGGGCGCTGACTCCATTTGGAGCTATATTGCTTTCATTTTTGCTCTTTAAATTAATAGCCTCGTTTTACCAGAATATGAAATCGATGAGAAGGCGTGGCAGCTTCGTCAGACTTTTATCTCTTTCTGCTGGAATTTATGCCGCGTATTCTCTTGGAGCAAACAATCTCGCAATTGTAAGCGGTCAATTTACAAGTAAGGGAATGTTGACCGTACCACAGGCACTTATCTTCGGAGGGCTTGCAATGGCTCTTGGAACTTTCACCGCAAGCAAAAAGGTCATTTACGCTGTCGGAAAAGATATAACAAACTTAGATCCATTAGGTTCAGCTGTAGCACTTGTTGCAGAATCAACAGCCTTGCTTGGTTATTCTCTAATTGGAATTCCAACCTCAAGCGCCCAAGCCGTTGTGGGAGCAGTCATAGGTGTTGGGCTTGTTAAAGGAACAAAAATGATCAACGGTAAAACGTTGATAAAAGTAATTTCCGGGTGGGCAATAACTCCTTTTGCAACTGGAGCTCTTGCTGTTATAATATACGAGATCCTGTTAAAACTATGGAGGTGAGTTATGTCGTTACTCTTCGGTAAGAAAGAAAACGAAGTGTTGGATTTGTTCTTCAAGCACCTCCTGAAAGTGAAGGAGACATTGGAAGCCACCTACAAATTATTCGAAGCTTCTGCGGATGAAATAAGCGATGTAGCTTCGGAAGTTAGGCACTTGGAAACTGAAGCGGATTCAATTAGAAGAGATGCGGAAACTCTAATGTACAGCGGAGCTTTTCTAGCTCAATCGAGGGGAGATATGTTAGGCTTAATAGAAACAATAGACAAAGTATCCAACAAGGCAGAATTCGTTTCCGATCTTATTTACCTACAAAATTTGAAAATTCCAGCTGAATTGATAGAAGATTACAAAAGAGAGTTCGAAATATCCATGAAAACATACGATGCTCTCCATAAAGCATGTGAAAATCTCTTTGAAGACATTGAAAAAACAAAAGAATTGGTGTTGGAAGTTGAAAAGTTTGAAAATCAAGGAGATCACGTTGAAAGAGAATTGGTAAGAAAGATATTTGGCATGAACATAGAATTAGCGTTGAAAATGCAATTGAGAGAATTGGCCTTCCAGGTTGGAGATATAGCAGACAGATCAGAAGACGCTTCCGATAGAATAGAAATAATACTTCTGAAAACGAGTGCGTGATGAATTTATGGCAACCATCAAAGATCTTGAAGAATTGATAAAAACAATGAAAATTCTGCGCGCTCCAAATGGATGTGAATGGGATGCGGCACAAACTCATGAAAGCCTGAAGCCTTACATGATAGAAGAGGCTTTTGAAGCGGTGGAAGCCATAGATTCGAAAGATCCCCAGAAATTAAAAGAAGAACTTGGCGATGTTTTGCTTCAAGTGATATTTCACGCCGCAATAGCTGAAGAAGAAAGAAAATTCGATATCTACGATGTAGCTAAAACCTTGAACGAAAAGTTAATTCGAAGGCATCCCCACGTTTTTGGAAACGTGAAAGGTTATTCCTACGAGAGATGGGAAGAAATAAAAGCTTCTGAAAAGAAAGAAAAAAAGAAAAAGCTTGGAAATCTTAATCCCGCTTTACCAGGGCTTTCTATGGCAAGGCGCATTCAAGAAAATGCGGCCGCCTACGGTTTTGACTGGAAAACCCTTGAACCTGTCTTCGATAAAGTAGAAGAGGAAATTCAAGAGCTCAAAGCGGCAAAAACACACGAAGAAGTGGAGGAAGAACTTGGTGATTTGATCTTTGCCGTGGTAAATCTCGCAAGACATTTGAACGTCGATCCGGAAGTTGCGGTCAGAAAGGCGAATAAAAAGTTCATAGACAGGTTTGAAAAGATGTACGAGCTTTCAGAAAAAGAAGGTGTTGATTTCAAATCTCAACCCATTGAAATAATGGAAAAATTTTGGCAAAAAGCCAAAGGAGAGGAGTGAGTAATTTGAAAAAGTTTTTAATTCTTTCGTTTATCGTGAGTATGTTTGTGGTGGCAATCTTTGCAACGTCTGCTACGCCAACAACGGTGTCAACTAACGCGACCAATCAGGTGGTTGCTTTGGTAAACGGTGAGCCAATATACGCTGAAACTTTGCAGATAGCGGCAAATGTTCCTGAAACGTTAAAAGCCATAGAAAAGGCAAATCCAAAGATGTATCAGGTAATGGTTTCATCCAAAGCAGGGGCAGAATTTCTCAAGACATACAACGAAACTGTGTTAAAAGATCTGATAGACAGCGTTCTAATGGAACAATTGGCAGAGAAAGATTACGGAATTAAGTTCACAGACGCACAGGCTCTTCAAAAGATAAAAGAACAGATAGATCAAATGCTTAAATCATACAACATAACCATGGATCAATTTTCACAATATTTGAAATCTCAAGGTTATGGAAGTGTTGAAAAGTTTGAAAGGAATTCTATATTCACCATGAAATTTACCCTCACCGTTAACGCTTTGAAAAAAGTTGTAACGTCATCCGCTACGGTGAGCGAAAACGAAGTAAAACAATACTACAAAGCGAACTTAGATATGTTTAAAACTCCAAAGCAGATAAACGTTGAACACATAATGTTGAACTCTGAGGCCACGGCAAATAAGGTACTCAATGAAATAAAATCTGGTTCCATTACATTTGAATCCGCGGCTTCAAAGTACTCTTTGGACGTTCAAACAAAAGACAAAAATGGAGATTTAGGATGGATACCTGAAACAGCTCAAATGCCTTCATTCGAAACACAACTTTTCAAAACGAAAATAGGTGGTATAGTTGGACCGGTTAAGACATCGTACGGCTGGGAATTGTTCAAAGTTATAGGGAAAAAAGACGCTTCTGTGAAAAGTTTTGACGAAATGTCAAATCAAATAAAAAACGAACTACTTTCCCAAAAGCAGCAAAAAATATGGAACGATTGGATGAAAAATATCTTTGACAAATTCAAAAAAGAGAGCACTATAAAAATGTTTATTTAAAGAAAGAAGTGAGAAAATGGCAGTTACAAAAGAAAAAATTATGGAAGCCTTAAAGGCTGTCATCGATCCGGAAATAGGATTAGATGTTGTATCCCTCGGGTTGGTATACGAAGTGAACATCTCGGAAGAAGGAGACGTAAAGATAAAAATGACAATGACAACTCCGGGGTGCCCACTTGTTGGGATGATAACAGAAGATGCGAAGAACATATTGGAAAATGTGGAAGGCGTGAAGTCTGTGGATGTAGAGCTGGTGTGGGATCCACCGTGGACGCCCGACATGATAGAACCAGAGGTGAGGGCGCGTCTTGGCCTCTGAAAAGTGGACTGTTAAGAATGTTTTAGAATGGACCACAAAATATTTGAAAAAAGTTTCGCTATCTCCGCGTGTAGACGCGGAGATGCTTTTGAGTTATGCTACTTCGCAAAGTAGGCTATGGCTTTACACCCACTTTGACGAGTATCTAAACGATGACGCGTTAAAAAGATACAGAGAATTCATAAAAAAAAGATATGAAGGAGTCCCGGTTCATCATATCATCGGAAAGAAGTCGTTTATGGCTTTGGAATTTAAAATAAACGATAAAGTGTTGGTGCCACGTCCGGAAACTGAAGAATTAGTTGAAAGGGTTATCGTAGATGCAAAAAGGGAAAAATGGTTAAAGATAGTTGAGATCGGTTGCGGAAGTGGTGTCATATCTGTTTCCATAGCAAAATACATCCCTGATTGTGAAATATGGGCAATTGATGTGAACGAAAATGCCATAGCTCTTACCAAAGAAAATGCAAAAATTCATAACGTTTCCGAAAAAATACACGTCGGCACTTATGGCATGGAGCCTTTATCTCCAGACATCGTCGTTTCCAACCCTCCGTATCTTACGAAAAAAGAATGGCAAGAACTTCCCCAACTTCACAAAGAACCTTACAACGCTTTAGTTGGAGGCGAAGATGGGAATGAACTCTACAAATTCATCCTTAAAAGGTATTCTCCAAAAATCTTCTACTTTGAAATAGCACATCCATTTAGACAAAGCTTGAAAAATTTTTTTGAAAAGGAAGGTTTTTCGTACGAAATAATAAACGATATGTCCGGAAGAAATAGAATAGCCGTGGTGAGAAAACGTTAATTATAATGTTTTTAAACGATAAAGTAGATTCTTTCATTTAATTTGATTTTCATACGATAAAATTGTTCACTCTCTAACGGATATTCGTGTATAATGAACTTAACTCAAGGTCTGAATAAAAATTAAAAGCTTCATAAAAGCACAACATGCTATATATATCATATAAATGTGATTTTTCATTTTTTGTCAATGGCAAGTGCAAAAGTTTGCGAAGGGTGGAAGATATGGAATTGAAGAAATTTCTCGCTGCCAACATGGCTGAAGCCATGATAAAAGTAAAAAATGAGTTAGGATCAGACGCGGTAATCCTCCAAACACGTCGTGTGCGGCGAGGAGGATTTTTGGGAATAGGCTCAAAAGTATTCGTTGAAGTGACCGCTTTTAGAGAAGATGATCAAAGTGATCACTTAAGAAAAAAAGAAAGCACGTATTTTAAAGAAAGCGAAAGTACCAATGAATTGAAAAGCGAATTGAGTGAAATAAAGAGCACTCTGAAAAGTATGAATCAACGTCTTTCTTCTGCCAAAATCAGTGGCAATTTTTCAGAACCCTTTGAAGGTATCTACGATAGGTTGGTTGAAAAAGGAATGAAGAGTGAAGAAGCTTCAAAGATTGTTACAGAGCTTTCAAAAAATATGAGTACAGTTGAAGCTAAAAATAAGGAAAAACTTTCTGCGGCTCTAAGATCTCACTTTGAAAAAATGGTAAAAACAGAGAAAGTAAAATTCTCACCGCCAAAGAAGGCAATGCTCATAGGACCAACAGGGGTGGGTAAGACAACGACGCTCGCAAAGATAGCGGCCATGATAAAAATGAAAGAAAGGCAACCTCTGACGATCGTCACTTTGGACACTTACAGAATAGCGGCAGCTCAACAGATGAAAACGTACGCAGACATAATGCATATACCTTTTAAAGTTATCTACACTCCAGATGAAGCTTTTGAACTTTCATCTAAAGTAAAAGACGAAGTGCTCTTGATTGATACCGCTGGAAGAAGCCAAAAGGACGAAATGAAAATCACCGAGATATCTTCTTACGTTCAAAAGATAAAACCAGACATCGTTTTTCTGGTAGTAGACGCGACTAAAAAGCGAGAAGATATGGAAGACGTTCTAAGGCGCTTTTCGGTAGCCGCCCCAACACATTTCATACTTACCAAAGTAGATGAAACGTCTTCAATATTGGGAGCTGTTAAAGCTTTGGAAGAATTTTCTCTTCCCATATCCTTTGTTACCAATGGTCAAAACGTCCCAAATGATATAATCAACGCTGATGAGATAGACATACCTTCTTTGATGATTAAGGAGGTTTTGAAATGATAGAAGATCAAGCCGTTGCCTTAAGGAACAGTGTAGACACAGCCAAATTCGTTGTATTTGCCTCTGGAAAAGGAGGAGTTGGTAAATCTCTTGTAACGTTAAATACGGCTGTTTCTCTCGCTAAAAGGGGTAAAAAAGTGCTCGTTATAGATATGGACGTTGGATTTGCGAATCTTGATGTTCTGGGTGGAATAAATGTAAAACACACGCTGAAAGATTTTTTTAATGAAGGTTTAAGCGTAAAAGACATTGTTGAAGAAACCGCATATGGCTTTTCACTTTTAAGTAGCGGAAACGATGTGGAAGACATATACGCCTTTGAAATGGGAGAAATGGAAAGATTTTTTTCTGAATTTCAAATGCTTGGCAGTGAAATGGATTACGTTCTTATAGACATGGGAGCGGGATATTCAGAAAAGATGGACAACGCTTACATGGCCTCAGATGACTTCGTTTTAGTTTTAACTCCAGAACCAACGGCAATAATGGATGCTTACACCTTTTTAAAAATTTTATCTTTAAAAGGGCTAAAAAGCAAGTTGTATCTCATGGTCAACATGGCGAATTCGTTGAATGAGGGTAGGATGCTTGGAAAAAGATTTCAGGAAATAACTTCAAAATTCACAACGTTAAAATTTGAAAAATCTTACTCCATGCTTAACGATATACGAGTTAAAAAATCGGTTAGGGAACAAAAGCCCTTTGTGCTTTCTTACAAACACATTCAACCCACATTTGGCGTAATGGGGCTTGTTTCTGCTATAATGGAAAATCAACATGAAATGGTGAATAGAAAAGGTAGCTTTGTGGAAAAGATAAAGAAATTCTTCAGGTGGGGGAGATGAGCGTTGGCTTATTTCCTCGAGGAAGTCGATGTAAGCAAAATAAAACCCGGTTTACCTTTAAGAATAGAGGCAAGTTCCATCGCGGGCTTTACTGGAGGTTTGTTCAAATCTACCGTTCAAGATGTTGAAAACAACGTCGTGAAAGCGGCAATGCCTTCTTTGAAAGGAAGGTTTGTCCCGTTTCCAAAAGGTTTGACAGCCCGCCTCTCGGTGGTGGACAAGATGTCTCTGTATGTTTTTTACGGAATAGTTTTGGAAAACAGGGAAGAAGATAATCTTCCACTGACTTTGTTTAGAATACAGGGAAAAATAAGAAGGGTTCAGAGAAGAAGATTTTTAAGAATAAAATTCATAGCAAATGGAACTTTGATAACACCAGAGAATGAAAGTGTACCTTTTATGAGCTTTGACGTAAGTGCCGGAGGAATGAAGATAGGAACAAACAAAGAACTCACCGTTGGAACAATAGTCAAAATTAACTTTCAATTAGAAGAAGATCTATTTTTAGCGAATCAAGAGGCAAAAATTGTGAGAAAAATAGAAAATGAAAATCGTACAAATGGAATCTTTTATTACGGTTTGGAATTTTTTAACATGCCTCTATCAATACAAGATAAGATAATGAGGTTTATCTTCAAACTCGAGCTGAAATCGAAAGGAGGAAATGAGGAGTGAAATGGAGAGATAAACTAAGTGATATGCAACTTGATGTTTTACAAGAAATAGGAAATATAGGGGCAGGGAATGCAGCAACGTCTCTTTCAAATATGATAGGAAAAACCGTGGACATAGAAGTTCCACATGCGCAAATCGTAGATCTATCGGATTTGTACAAAGTTCTTGATCAGCCAGAGGAAATAACCGCAGCCACCGTTGTTGGTATAAAAGGAGACGCACCCGGAAAAATGTTGATGATATTTCCATCTCAGGCTGCCAAAAAACTCATATCTTTTCTAATTGGTCAGGAACCAGAAGATCTGACGAGTTTAGATGAAATGGGGCAATCTGTTTTAAAAGAGATAGGAAATATCATGTGTTCTTCCTACATAATAGCACTTTCGAATTTCACGTCTCTTTTCTTGGAAAGCGATGTTCCCATGTTGGTGGTGGACATGTTGGGGGCAATAATCGCCGAAACATCAATTCAAGCCGCAGAAGAGTACGATGATGTTATAATGGTGGAAAATCTTTTAAACATTTCAGAAGAAGGAGACGTTAAAGGCTTTTTGATGCTATTCCCAGAAGGAGAAAGTCTCGATAAAATCTTCTCAAAACTTGGCATTCAGTGAGGTAAAAAAGTATGGCAGGAAAGATAATAATAGGTATTGGCGAATACGCTGTTGCAAGTAATCCCGCTATTCTTGTAACGTTAGGATTAGGCTCGTGCGTGGGTGTATGCATAAGGGATAAGAAAAAACGTGTGGGTGGAATGATACACGTCATGCTTCCAGAAACAAATGCAACTACCGGAAAATTGAGCAAGTACGCAAAACCGGGAATAGAAATAATGGTCAACGAAATACTCAAAAAAGGCGCAAATCTGCGAGATTTAGAAGCGAAAATAGCCGGCGGAGCGGCTATGTTTCAAAGTAAAGGCTTTGATATTGGAAAGAGAAACGTTGAAAAGGTAAAAGAGGTTCTGCTTTCTTTGAAAATTCCACTAGTCGCTGAAGATACTGGCCAAAATAGGGCAAGAAGTATAGAATTTCATCTTGACACGGGAGAGCTGTTTATCAAGAAAGTTGGTGGAAAAGAAAAGATTGAACTCTCCAAAATATAAGGCATGGACCTACCTGTTTTTATTGTTTGAATTTTTATTTCTCCTTCTGAACGTCCATGCGGGTTGGGATATCGTTGATTCTTTGATAAGAGCAACTATTTCTGCGAGTCTGATAGAGTTTTTGCTCTATTTGATTTATGCCATTTTTACATCTGGTAAGAAGGAAAAGGGAAGATATTTTGATAAAAGAGACTCCAAACGATAAAGAGTAAAAAAGGTGATATCGCTGAAAAGTTACGTGGATAAAGAATGGGCAGTAAAGAAATTTACCCCTTTAATAAGAAAGCTCGCTTATGACCTGGCAAAATCTTTACCTCCTTCCGTTGAGATTGAAGATTTAATTCAAGAAGGAGTAGTGGGCCTTTTAGGAGCTTTGGAGAGGTTTGATCCCTCGCGCCATGTGAAACTTTCAACTTATGTGGTAACAAGGATTCGTGGTGCAATGTTAGACTATCTTAGATCAATAGATTGGATGCCCCGAACGCTTAGGAAAAAATTAAAAGCTGTAGAACAGGCAAGAATGAAATTCATAAACGAAGATCCAGAGACGATAAACTTCAAAATCGCCGAGGAGCTTGGGATAGACGAAAAAGAAGTGGGAATAATTGAGCGAGAAATAACCAGGAACCAGCTTCTTTCACTCGATAGATACCTTCTCTCAAACGAAGAAATAGGAGATTTGATACCCTCGCAGGATAAAACTCCAGAAGAACTTTACGAAGACGAAGAAATGGTAATGAAACTAAAAGACGCTATAGACAGTCTAACAGAAAGAGAAAAATTGTTACTTTCGTTGTATTATTACGACGACTTAACTTTCAAAGAAATAGCCCAAATTTTGGAAATAAGTGAGTCGAGAGTGTGTCAAATACATTCTGTGGCTCTTTCAAAGATAAGGGAAAAATTTAAGGGGATGAGGTGATGTTAAGGCCAATAGATTTACAGGTTGTAATAGTGAAAAGTGTCGACAGCGCACAAAACGTTGAATACTCTCAACAAATGATGAGCTCTGCCCAACAAATAACAACATTTGAACAGGAAAAACAAAACACCCTCAACAGAAGCAGAGTTATCTCTAAAGATAGAACTCAAAATCCTAATGTTGGCACTTCTACCGATTCTAATAAAAACGGCAAAACGTTTTACTCGTTTAAAAGGCGCAAAAAAGAGAGTGAAAACTCAGATCCTTATCGTGGAAAGGTTATAGATATTCGATTATGAATCTTGAAGAAGTGAAAAAAAGTATCCCCACTTTAAATATTAACTTAAAAGCGAATAGAATAAATATCTATCCAGCGTCAGATGGCGTGTTAGTGGAGATAATTTTTTCGCTTTTAGCTGAAAATCTAAAGCCTTTAATTGTTGTACCAGATATGAGGCTTGCATCAAAGCTCGCAAATCTAATCAAAGAAACTGGCTTTGAATGTGAAATATTAGGAGATCATGACACCCTTCCTTTCGAATCTTTGGAACCATCAAAGCAAAGCACTTCGAACAGAATAAAAGCTTTAACGAGCATAGTCAGAAAGAAAACGGCTGTCATTGCAGACGTAATGGCTGTGTTAAAAAGAAGCGCTCCGCCTTCGTTCTTTGCAAACACCATGTTTCTTCGTAAAGGTGGAAAATTAAAAGATAACTTCGTGGAATGGCTCATTCAACGAGGCTATAAGCGTGTGATGACAGTTAGAAGCGTTGGGGAATTTGCAGTAAGAGGAGACATAATAGACATATTTTCGCCTATTTCTACCGCCGTAAGGGTGGAAACATTCGATGATGAAATCGAATCCATTCGTATTTTCAACGCAGACACTCAGTTAAGCGAAAGAAAAATTGAAAGTGTGGAAATCTTCCCGTTTCTCGAATTTGTAGTCAACAATGAATCTTTAAATTTAGCTCGTGAAAGGTTAAAAGAATCAAATCACCTTGAATTCATGGAAAAGTCTTTTGAAACCCTTCAAGGAATGGGAGGACTTTTCTGGAAAAATTCTTACTCCGCTATCGATATGCTTGATGAAGATGAATATCTTGTGGTGTTTGAACCCAAAACATGCAGGAAAAGATATGAAGAATACGAAGAAGAAATTGTAGAATTGTACGGAAAAAGCTTTGAAGAACTGTACAAAAAATTTTCGTACGCTTTCTTTGAAAATTTGAAACATCCCAGGGAAGTCTTGATCTCCGAAAGCCCAATAAAAGCTCCATTTGATGACGTGATAAAAATCACTAAAAGTTCAAAATTCTCTTATACCACGCCAAGACAGCAATCCAATGTCCAAATAGAACAGATTCAAAGTTCTGGATTTTCAGACATAAAAGAGGGCGATCTGGTAGTACACTCAGAACATGGAATAGGTATTTACGAGGGAACTCAAATTATAAAGGATGTAGACGGAGAACACGAATACATAAAAATAAGGTATAAAAACAACGCTATCCTTTACGTTCCAGTAGAAAAATTCACACTCGTTAACAAGTACGTAGGTTCAAACGAAAAAGCGGTTTTGTCAGACATTAACGGCAGAGAATGGAAAAAGACAAAAGAAAAGATCAAAGCCAATATTGAAGAAGAAATACGTTCTATGATGGAATTGTACGCTGAGAGAGAAGAAAGTGTAGGATACGCATTTGAGCCAGACACGGAACTTGAAAGGGCTTTTGCAAAAGGTTTTGAACACGTGGAAACTCCGGATCAGTCAAAGGCAATAGAAGAAGTTTTATCGGACATGGAGTCAATCAAGCCAATGGACAGGTTAGTATGTGGAGATACGGGATTTGGAAAAACTGAAGTGGCTCTGCGGGCAGCTTTTCGCGCTGTAGTCAACGGAAAACAGGTGGTTTTGCTCGCTCCAACCACCATTTTAGCCCGGCAGCATTACAACCTCTTTTCTTCAAGAATGGACCCTTTTGGGATAAAAGTTTCTTTACTCACATCTCAAATTTCTTTGAAAGAACGTCGAGAGCTCTTTAAAGCCATGTCAGATGGAAAAATAGATGTCGTTATTGGAACTCATTCTTTGTTAAATCAAAAATTAAGATTTAACGATTTAGGTCTTGTTATTATAGACGAAGAACAACGTTTTGGTACAAAACAAAAGGACTTTCTGAAAAAGATTAAAGTTAACGTAGACGTTTTAACACTTGCAGCTACCCCAATTCCACGAACGTTACACATGGCACTTTCCGGTATCAAAAAGATGTCTGTTATTCAGACGCCACCAATTGGAAGGATAAGTCCTAAAATATACGTTGCAAAGTGGAATGAGAAAATAATTCAAAGCGCTATTTTAAGGGAAATCAACAGAGGAGGTCAAGTTTTTTACGTTCACAACCGTGTCGCGGATTTGAATGTTGTCACAGACAAATTAAAGAGCATATTACCTTCCTTAAGAGTGGCGTGCGTTCATGGAAGAATGCAGAAAAAAGATTTCTTAAAGACGATAGACGATTTTTACACCGGAAAAGTAGACGTTCTTGTGGCCACAAGTGTTGTTGAAAATGGTGTTGATGTTCCAAATGCGAATACTTTGATAGTAGACGATGTAGAAAGATACGGTTTGAGCCAGCTTTATCAGTTAAAAGGCAGAGTTGGAAGATCGAATAAGCGGGCGTTTATTTATTTAACGTACTTCAAAGAGCCTTCTAATGAAGTTATGGAAAGGCTAAGGGCGCTGACCAAATTTTCAGAGCCTGGTAGTGCGATGGAATTGGCGCTGAGAGACATGGAAATAAGAGGCGTTGGGGAAGTATTTGGTTTCAAGCAACACGGATATATAGATTCCATAGGACTTTACATGTACAAAGAAATTCTTCATCAGGTAATATCCAAAGTTAAAAAAGGAGAAAAAAAGTTTGAAAACAAGAAAATAGAAGTGGAATTGCCATCAGCGGTGCTGCCAAAATCTTACATTCCCGATTCGATAGAGAGAATGAAAATGTACAGAAGATTGGCATCGGCGGGAAATGTTGAAGAAGTTGACAGTTTAAAAGAAGAAATGAGAGATAGATTTGGTGCCATTCCCGCACAAGTTACGAGACTTTTGCAACATGCAAAAATCAGGGTGCTTGCCGCTCAAAGTGGTGTAGAAAGCATAAAAGCAAAGCATCAGGACGTGGAAATGATCTTTGAAAGCATAGAGGCTTTGACGAATTTTAAAAGATTTTACAAAGAAGGCTTAACAAATCCATCTAAAAATGTTATGATCTTGCGCGATGTAATGCGCAATGGAGATTTACAATCGTTATTGGAAATACTTTTGAATTACAAAAAACATATGGCAATCATAAAGGAAGGAGTGTCTTAAAAAATATGTGGATGCAGAAAATGAAAAAACATGCTCTTCTCATCGTATGGATAATCGTTATTACCTTTGTTGCCGGTATTGCCGGTTGGTCTATAGCGGCTTACATGGGAGGTTCTAGAGCTCAAAAGAATGCTTATAAGCCTTCTCCAAGCCAGGCTGTTGCCATCTTAACCAAAGATGGTACCCCACTGTCATACAAATATTGGATTATGCCAAATGACCTACAAAACTACGTTCAGAGCTTGATTTCAAATTATAAAACGTACTATGGCAAAGAGCCAGATTCGCTTTTCGAACTTCCAAAAATGCAAGTGGACGCTATAAAGCAGCTCGCAGACCAAAAAGTGGTTAATTACTTTGCAAATACGAATAACATAAGTGTTGAAGACAGTGAAGTGAATTCGCAATTGGCGGCTTTAGTTAAACAATACACTTCCAATCCTCAAACGAAATCTTACATCATCAACAAATATGGCTCTATAAAGAACTTTGAAAATGCGATTAAGCCTAACGTCCGTCAAAATCTCGTTACACAGAAGGTTATAAATTTGGTTGCAAATGTGACTGAAAATGACGTAAAGAAGTACTACGAAGAACACAAAAAGGAGATAGAAAATAAATATGACGAAGTTAAAGCTTCACACATTCTGGTTTCCAGTGAAGCAACGGCGGACAAAATATTGAAAATGATAAAGGATAAGAAGATAACTTTCTACAACGCTGCCAAAAAATATTCAAAAGATACCGGCAGCGCTACAAAGGGAGGAGAGCTGGGCTGGTTTACGAGAACTCAAATGGTTAAACCTTTTGCGGAAGCGGCTTTCAATGCAAAAGTTGGAGAAATCGTTGGACCAGTTCAATCTCAATACGGGTGGCATCTCATAGATGTTGAAGGCAAAAAACTTTACAATAATTTTGATGCCGTGAAAAGTGCAACTCCCATTTACAACACTTTACTAAATGAAGTTAAGAACCAAAAATTCTATGCCTGGTTAAAAAAATACAAAAAAGATGAACATATCTCTTATAAAATAGAAGGAGATGTTTTGCCGTACGTAGAAAAGTTCTATTCCATTCCCGCCACAGATACGGCACGAATAAAGAAATTCATCAACGAAATGAACGCCTACGTCTATCCAACAAAAAATGCAACTGTTAACCTTTCGATAGATCCTAGATTGTTGGCGCTCTACGAGACCGCTCTTGAAACGTACAAAAGCGATTTACAATCCCAAAACATGGATCTTGAGAGCTATTACGTGAACTCTCCAAGCACTTCTTCAACTTACGTCAATCTAAGTTCGAATGAATTGGAAAGCAAGTTGAAAGAAGTGAGCAAAGAGATGGACAAAGCAACGGGAACAGCTTTTTCCAAATTCTTTAACGAAAAATTGGATCTTCAAAGAGCTCTTAACTTCGTTATGGCAAAGGAAAAATTAGAAAAAGAAGGATACAAAACGCCGGAACAAATTCAGCAAGCGTATCAAAAGTATCAAGCAAATTTAAAAGACATTTCAGGCAAGATAAAAGAGGTGCTTGAAGCGCTTTATAAGGTGGCGCCCTATTCGGCAGATGTGGTTACAAAACTTTACAAGGTGGATCCTTCAAACAAGAAAGTAGCGTTGCAATACTTCCAGAATCAATACAAGTTGTTGGAGCCTATGATTTCGAATAAAGAAACGTTTAAGATGTATTCGTCTCAGTTAACACCGTATTTGGCTTACGTAAAAAGTGGTCTTGAGAGCATAGAATACACGTCTAATTCTACTACCATAAAACAGGGCGCATTGGTTACCCTGATAAGCATGAGCGAAAAGATGAAAAACTACACGGATGAGTTGAAGTACCTCAAACAACTCAAAGAGGTGAATCCAAAGTATCCAGGTATAAACGACGTCATAAAACAAATAGAAGGCTTGATTTCGAAAAGCTCCACTTCAGCATCCACAGGAACGAGCTTACAGTCAACTCCGGCTTTGAATATTCCACTTCCTTCTGCCAACAAGTGAAATTTTCATTTAAATTTAAAGCTCTCCTTAATGGAGAGCTTTTTTATTGTTGTAAACATCCTATCTACGCGCAAACATTACGAAATACAAATACGATAAATAACGAAAAAGGGAATGGGGCTGTAAGCCGGATTCTGTCTTGAATGGTCATCTATCTAGGGAATGCGTTGCCACACTCCTCAAGCGACCTACCAGAGAGTTGGCGGGCCACCTTCCTCTCGACTTGGTCTTGCTTCGGGTGGGGGTTACCAGGCCAAACGGTTTCCCGTTTGCCGGTGAGCTCTTACCTCGCCTTTCCATCCTTGCCCCACGGGCGGTTTTCGTTTCTATGGCCCTTTCCAAGGATCGCTCCTTCCGGGTGTTACCCGGCACCCTGCCCTGTGAAGTCCGGACTTTCCTCGGCAATAATGCGCATTGCCGCGACCATTCGCCCCATTCCCTTTGAAAAAATCTATGATTTAAAAAAGGAATGGTTCTTCAATTTTTTCATAAATTCAAAATCGTTGTGAAAAATGGTTAAAGGTGTAACGGATACGTACCCATTTTCCACTGCATAATAATCGGCATCTTTTCCTGGATCGTCTTCTATTATCTCTCCCAGCATCCAGTAGTATGTGTTACCAAACGGGTCTTTGCGCGCTTCAAAGAAATCTTGAAAGCGTCTCTTTGATTGTCTCGTAAGCTTATAACCTTTTATCTCGTCGTAAGAAATGGCTGGAACGTTCACGTTTAAAGAAGAGAATTCCGGAAAATCCTTCAAATTCATGTTTTTAACGAGCGTTACAGCTACTTTTGCCGCCGAAATGAAATTTGGATTTGAATTCGAACAACTTGAAATCGCAATTGATGGCACACCCATCATGGCACCTTCCAGTGCACCTGAAACCGTTCCTGAGTACATTACATCCGTTCCTAAATTCGCTCCTTTGTTCACTCCGCTGAGAACAAGATCAATTTTTTTGTCTTTGGATATGGCTTGTATTCCCAATTTAACACAATCAGCTGGTGTTCCATTTACGGCATAGCCAAAAAATTTTTCTCCAAATTTCACTTCTTTTGCCCACAAAGGATTTCTTATCGTTATGGCGTGACCCGTTGCGCTTCTCTCCACATCTGGAGCGACAACCAAAACATTCGCTATTTTTGACACTTCTTTAGCCAATATTTCTATTCCCTCGGACATTATACCATCATCATTCGTGATAAGAATGTTCATATTCCACCTCCATTAAGAAATTATTCTTGGCTCACCTTTGTAAGATATTCCAAAAAACGTCTTTTGTAATGTCCACGTACAGCGTGAAAATTTACCTTTTATAAAAGCGAGATCAATAATTTTACAACAAATCCCCGCCTTTTGTAAAGGCGGGGATTCAACTCTTTTGGCGCGCCTGGCAGGATTCGAACCCGCAACCCTCGGATCCGAAGTCCGATGCTCTATCCAGTTGAGCCACAGGCGCATCTGGGGTGGCTGGCGGGGCTTGAACCCGCAACATTCGGATCCACAGTCCGACGCTCTACCAATTGAGCTACAGCCACCACGCTTGTGATAAAAAAGTGGCGCGCCCGGCAGGACTCGAACCTGCAGCCTACGGATTAGAAGTCCGTTGCTCTATCCAGTTGAGCTACGGGCGCGTACGTATTGAATTATATCAATAAATTGCATCGTTGTCAACTTCATTTGAAAAGCAATTTGGTGAGAATTTTATTGATGATATAATGAAACACACTTTGAGTGTCAAGCTTTGCAATGCAATAATGGCACTTTTTGTTTCATAACGCTCGCGCACAACATGAGTAATTCAAAATAAAATCATTGAAAGGAGAAAGAAATGTTTAGACGACAAAGTATGATTTATATCTTTTTGTTTTTCACATTGATTTTTACACTCTCAGGCTGCATACTTCAAGCACCACAAAAACCGGTTTACGTGAGCCCTCCCAACGAGCAAACGAATATGCCAACAAATCTTATTTTACGGTGGAAATCTTCAGGCAGCAATGTGACGTATGATGTGTACTTTGGAACATCTTCAAACCCTACATTATTTAAATCTGGATTAAAACAAACAAACTGCACTCTTCAAAATCTGCACTATTCAACAACCTATTATTGGAAAATCGTTGCAAAAAATTCTTTTGGCTCGACATCGGGACCCGTATGGTCATTCACGACAAAACCAATTCCCACACCCAATGTTCCAACTAATCCGGTACCTTTTAATGGACAAACTGATGTTTCGACAAGAATAACGTTAAAATGGCAAGACAACGATCCGAATGGATTGAAGCTAACGTACGATGTGTACTTTGGAACATCAGAAAATCCTCCATTGAAAAAGTCTGGCTTAACTTCCGCGAGTTACACCTTAGAAGGGCTGTCTTATTTCACGAAATACTATTGGAAAGTCGTGGCAAAAAATGATATTGGAGGAACAAAGTCGAGCAACGTCTGGAGTTTCACAACAATGCACAGACCAACGTACACGGTATCCGGGTACGTCAGGGACACATCTAACAAACCGGTAAACGATGTAACTATATCGTTCAGTGGAGGGTACTCATCCGTGACAACAAACTCAAACGGTTACTGGTCAAAAGATGGCTTAAGTGGAAGTGTAGTTGTAACTCCTTCAAAGAGTGGATGGACGTTTACACCTGCAAGCACAACCGTAACAGGTGCAAAAAACGGTGTAAACTTCATTGGAACTCCGCCAGTTCCAATAACTTACAGTGTATCCGGGTACGTCAGGGACACATCTGAAAATCCAGTAAATGGCGTAACTATATCGTTCAGCGGAGGGTACTCATCCGTGATAACAAACTCAAACGGTTACTGGTCAAAAGATGGCTTAAGTGGAAGTGTAGTTGTAACTCCTTCAAAGAGTGGATGGACGTTTACGCCTGCAAGCACAACCGTAGCAGGTGCAAAAAACGATGTAAACTTCATTGGAACTCCGCCAGTTCCAATAACTTACAGTGTATCCGGATACGTGAGAAACAATTCCGGAAATGGATTATCAGGTGTAACGATTTCATTCACCAATGGATATACATCCGTTACAACGAATTCAAATGGTTATTGGTCAAAAGATGGACTTAGCGGCAGCGTGACCGTTACTCCATACTTAAGTGGATACACCTTTGTTCCTTCCAGTAGAAACGTCTCAGGGCCTACCAACGACGTGAACTTTACGGGAACGGAAAATGTGAGCGGATCAATGAGTATAGAAAATGCGTGGATCTTAACCACCAATGGCACGCCAACATCTGGACAGGTCTACTCGTCACCGGCAATATCTCCAAATGGAGTTGTCTTCATAGGAAGTCAACAAGGTCTTTTTTTCAAATTCTCATCAAACTCTTACAATTACTTTAAAAGCCATTCACCAGTGTGGAGCGCTCCAGTTATCGATCAAGAAAACAACGCTGTCTTTGTTGGAAACAACGGAGGACAACTCATCTACTCTTATTCACCTTTTGATAATGCGTACACAGTTAACGTATCCACTTATGCCATAATTTCGGCGCCATTGGTTTATGGCGAAAACATCTACATTGTAGATCACCTTGGAAATGTTTATAAAATGACAGAAAGTTCGATGAGTCCACAAAAAATTGGCCGTGTAGGCGGTTACAGTGGTTACATGTGGTCAAGCCCAGTAACGAATGGAATAGATCTCTTCATTGGTTCAGACAATGGAACGTTTTACGCTGTTAATTTAGAAAACGGAGATGTTGATTGGTCTCACCTCCTCGGAGGGCCAATATACGGTTCGGCCGCTTTGGATTCCAATGGAAATGTTTACGTTTGTGGAACAAAGCTCTGGTCTTTCACACCAAACGGAAATTTAAGGTGGCAACCGGTAACTTTTGATGGATCTCGTGGAACTAAAATTTACGCCAATCCGGTTATATCGCCAAATGGCATTGTTTACGTGGGAACGTCAGACGGAATTTTCTACGCTATTGACTCCAAAACAGGAAAAATTCTATGGTCAGAGGATCTTTCAACTCCCATGGGGGGAATTTCAAGTTCTGCCGTTATAGGAGATAACGGTGTTATATATGTAGCGTCTGGAAACATCCTTTACGCTTTGGCTCCTGGAGATGGAAAGATATTAAGTTATATTAAATTAGGATACAACGTGGAATCCAATCCCGTTTTGTATGATGGTTACATCTACGTCGGTTGTGACGATGGAAAGCTGTATAAAATTAAAGCCCTGAGTTCAACGACAGCATCTGAAGAATGGCCAATGTTTATGAGTGATCGCTACCATAACGGAAGTGCGAGGTGAAAGTATGAAAAATATGAATAAGGGTGTAAAGATCATCTTCACTTTGATTTTATTAACATTTGTTTTTGTACTGTCTGGATGTGCGCTGGCCCCCAAAAAGTCAGGTTCCACAGCTCAAGCATTCCAGGCAATGGGATTAAGGGCCATACCAAAGACGTTTTTGAATTGGTGGTTTGAAAAAGTTCAGAAGGCCAATCAAAGTCCCAACGCAAAAGTTGAAAGTCCAGTTGGACTCATAGGAACGAAAAATGACATACTATCAACTCAGCAGCTACTCACATCACCTGTTTTTTCAAATTTGCCATCGAATTTCGATTTAAGAAACGTGAATGGAGTTTCATACGTTACTCCCGTTAAAAATCAATGGTACAATGGAACGTGTTGGGCATTTTCCACCGTGGGATCACTCGAGAGCGCAATGCTTGTCCAGCTTGGACCTTCAGGAATTCAAAGCCGGTATCCCTTTATTTCCAATCCGAATGTTCCAGACTTATCTGAACAATTCGTCGCGTACAACAATTACGACTGGCACATAAGTTGGAGCGGAGAAGAACCTCAGAGCATTTCATACCAAGAAACAAACGCTGACAACGGGGGAAATCAATTCTTCTCATTTTATGACATTGTGAGGCGTGGCGTGCCTTTAGAAAGCGATTTCCCTTACAAGTATTACACAACGTATCCTGAAAGTTACCCGTGGATAGTGTGGAATCCAACAAATACAAATTGGGCACAGCATTTAGTTAAACCGTCTTACACAATTGTGATCCCATCAGCAGCTAATTTCAGTAACTACACCGATTACATAAACACGATAAAAGGTGCTTTGGAAAAATATGGAGCCCTCTCCGTAAGCATAGAGGTTTACTCCAATTTTAAAGTTCAAAATGGTCAATCATCTCAAGGCTGGGTTTATTCTGGTCCAACTTCTAATTCTGTCGATAGAGGAGGCCACGCAGTTTTGCTGATAGGATGGAATGATGATTGGACATACAATGGAGTTGATTACGGACCAGTTTGGATTCTTAAAAATTCCTGGGGAACAGGGTGGGGTGATCAAGGTTATTGGAGGCAACCAATGTTAACATCAGATGAATTCAATTCAAATTCGATTCCAAAATGGAAGATAGAAAACAATTACATGTGGGTGCCATGTTTTGAAAAGTAGAGATGGTCATTCCGGCCTATGAAAAGCGATTTTGGTAGCGCTAGGGACAAGATGATTTAAAAATGAATATGGAGGATGATAAACATGAAACTCATTGAATTTTTTGGTCCTTCCAACTCTGGAAAAACACTGGCAATGATTGAGATCGTAAAAAGGCTAAAAAAACAAGGTTACTCGGTGGCCACGGTGAAAAGCACACCTCATCGCCTTGATTACGAAAAAGATTCAAAAGACAGCATGAAGTACGTAAAAGCGGGTTCTAATTTATCAGTTGCCATGGGAAATGAAGAAACGGTTTTCCACTTTCCAAGGAGAATGAAGCTTTATGAAATTTTGGATCATGTAAATTACGATTTTTTGTTGGTAGAAGGCCAAACGGGATTTCCAATGCCAAAAATCCTATTTTTAAACAAATCGGAAGGTATAGAACGCCTCGACGATTTAACAATCGCAGTTGTTGGAGAAATTGAAAAATTGGAAAGCAAAGATGTTCAAATCATACATCCGGGAGACTACGCCACTCTGTACAACACCGTTCTTTTAAGTGCGTTGCCACCTCTTCCCGGAGACGATTGTGGTCATTGTGGAAGTGATTGTACAACAATGATGATAGGCATAATAAAAGGTGAAAAGACGTATAAAAATTGCGTAAAACTTTCAAACAAATCCGTAAGCGTTGAATTAGACGGGAAAAAGGTTCCAATTTTACCATTTATCTCTTCAATAGTAAGGGATGTTAACGCTGGTATTCTGAAAAATTTAAAAGGAATGGACAAGCAAGGCCACGTTAAAATAGAATTCGATCTCAGGAATTAAACGAAAAGCAAAATGAAGATAACTCTTTCCATACTAGCTGGTGGAAAATCCAGAAGATTTGGTGTGAGCAAATGTACTTATAAAGTGAACGAAAAAAGCATGGTAGAAATGATTGTAGAATCTATTTCTCATTTATTTGATGAAGTGATAATAGTAGGATCAGACTTGAAAGAGAATGGCATCAGATCCTTTGATGATATTCATAAAGATAAAGGACCAGTGGCCGGTCTGGAAAGCTCTTTGATTTATGCAAGAAATGAATACGTCTTTTTAACCGCATGTGATATGCCATTGATTTCAGAAAAAGTTGTGAGCCGTATGATTGAAAGAATAAATGATCAGAATGTACTGTGTCCATTTATCAATGAAAAATATCAAACAACGCATGCGATTTATTCGAAAAATATTTTGCCTTTGATTGAGAAGGAATTAGAAAGAACTAAGTCTACCCTCACACATGTGGTTTTAACGGCTTCAAAAGTTGAAATTTTAAAAGAAGATTTTTTTCACGACTTAAAAGGCTACGAAGAAAGCTTTATGAATTTCAATTCTCTTCAAGAATTGAAAAGTTTAAAAGAGCGCTTTTTTCACTTTTAAAATCTTCAAAAGACGAGCGTGCAAAGTGTTAAGATGATATAATGTTGCAGAGGTGAAAGCATGGAATTCATAAGGTATATACGCATACTTGTGGCATTTTTACTTTACATGCTTTACGCGCCATTTTTTACCAGAAAAGCCTCACGCTTAAAAGGGGAAGAGAAAGAAAAGTACATAACATTTCACGTTGAAAGATGGGGAAGGCGAGCTTTTAAGTGGGCAAAAAGCGAAGTTACAATTTTGGGAAGAGAAAACATTCCAAAAGAAGGACCTTACATAATTGTCGCTAATCATAGAAGTATGTTAGACATTTCCTTAATTCAAGGATACATAAATCCTCATGCTGGCTTCATAGCAAAGAAAGAACTCGATAAATTCTTTACCATCGGAGATTTTTTGAGAGTACTTGGGGGTGAACTAATAGATAGAAATAACCCAAGAGACGCAATAGAAGCCATATCAAGGTTGATAAAAAGAATGCAAGAAGAAAGACAGGTAGTAGCCATATTTCCAGAAGGAACAAGAAGTGTAGACAGAAAAGTTCACGAATTCAAAGCAGGTTCTATGAAGATCATACTCAAATCCAAGGTACCAGTCCTTCCAATAGCAATAGTGGGTACAGATCGTTCAATGCCAAAAGGTACTTTCTACATAAAAAAAGCGAAGATCATAGCTTCGGTGCTTCCTTTAATTCAACCAAAAGAGTTTGAAGGAATGAAATCACCTCAGCTGGCAGATTTTCTTCGCAACGTTATAGCAGAAGAAGTGGAAAGGATCGAAGGAGGTGAATAAATTGCTTAGAGAGCTAAAAATAAAGGCTTTAATGTTAGATAGAAATCACAACACGCCAGTTGTCATCCTTGAAATAGAAAAGAGTTCGATGGTATTACCGATATGGATAGGCTCGTGCGAAGCGATGGCACTTTCGTTGGCACTTGAAAACACCGACTTTCCACGTCCACTCACACACGATCTTTTGTTAAACACTATAGAGGCATTAGACGCACAGGTTGTAAAAGTTGTGATCGATTCTCTAAAAGAAAACACTTACTACGCCAAGCTCATGTTGAAAGATTTGGCTTACGCAGAAATAGAAGATGATCCGGCTTCCATAATAGAAATCGATTGTAGACCTTCAGATGCGATAGTCATAGCCGCTAAAAAGCACGTCCCAATTTTCACAACAGATGAAGTCATAATCGAGGGTGGAGTAAAGATGGAAGATTCCACTTCAAAAGATGAAAAAGAGAAATTCAAAGACTTCGTAGAACACCTTAAAATAGACGATTTCAAAAATTACTTTCAAAATAGCAGGGGAGAAAACGATGAAAGTAACGAATGAAACTTTGAGAGAGTTCGTTCTCTCAATGGATATGAATTCCACTCTCAAAAAAGCCGCCATTTACACTTTAACCTTACCCGGAAAGAGATTAAGACCAACTCTTTTACTCGCAAGTGCAAAGGACTTCGGAGTTGACGAAAGAGATGCCTTAAAGGCGGCTGTGGCAATTGAAATGATGCACGCCGCGTCTTTGATTCATGATGATCTTCCAGCAATAGACAATGACGGCTACAGAAGAGGAAAGCCATCGAATCACGTTGTCTTTGGAGAGAATTTTGCCATATTGGCGGGAGATTTTTTATTTGCAAAAGCATTAGATTTGTGCAACGAAATAGGAAATACACATCTTTCTGAAGCCTTCTCTAAAACGCTTTTAGAGCTTATCGATGGGGAAGCTCGCGATGTTTTTCTCGAAAAAAAGAGTGTTGAAGTCGATGAAATACTCAAAATGTATAGAAAAAAGACAGGCGCGCTATTCGCATTTGCCTTTTCATTTGGTCCAAGAATGAGCGGCAAGGTGGTGAAAAAGTACGAAGAAGCAGGATATTTTTTTGGACTTAGTTTTCAAATTTTGGATGATGTACTCGACTTAACATCAACATTTGAAAAGATGGGAAAAACTCCTCATAAAGATGATAAGCAGCAAAAATCAACGCTTGTCAGCAAGATTGGACTTGAAGATTCTAAAAAATACGCCGATACTCTTTATGGAGAAGTGATCGAAAGGATAAAAGATTCTCCAAATCTTTTAGAAGAAGTCAAAAAAGTGAAAACGTTGTTAGAGGGAAAGATATGAAAATTCCAAAATTCAAAGCGAAAATGCCAAAATTATCTTTTTTATCTAAATTCATTCCCAAAAAAATCTTCAAAAATAAGATCCTTCTAATCTCAACTGTAAGCGTAATAGTTGTGGTAATAGGAATTTTCATTTACTTTTCTATGAGACCAAAGACACCCAAAAAAATCATCTTGCCAGCAGAAGTACAATCACCAGAAGGCGCACTTGAGAGAGGGGACTACGCTGTAATAACGCCTATTTCATCTTCCACCTCTGATTACACTTCCGCAGAGGTGGCCGCGAGCTTTATAGGAACTATGTACAATCTTCATTGGAAAAGCGGCCTGGATACGATGTCAAGAGCACCCATCCACGTTTGGATACCAATTCCCTCAAATTATTACTTTGGTCAAAACGCCGCCAATGTCCAGGCTGTCGAGTTGATAGACGGATTGCCATACACTCTGTATGGTGGACAGATACGTACGAAAAACGGAAGAAGTTATTTGGAATGTGTAACTTATTTTCCGGGCATAGTGGGATTGGTTTTGACAAGTTCTAAATCCGAATATGGAATAAACCTTGTGAGGAAGGTAAGCGATAATTCTCCAAATCTCATAATAATACCCGGGAGTAATATGAACTTCACTGGCAACATTCCCGGTACCACGCAAAACATATGGGCAGAAAATTTTCCAAATTACAACATTTACGTTTTCAACTATCCCCTCGTAAATCCGCGTTCGTTGTCAACAACGGAAAAAATTATGAATTACTTTTCCAAGACCGGAAGTACAAGTTACGTTCAATACACGGCAAATAATTTTGCAGCGCTCGCTAGTACAATAAAAGGAGATGTTTACATAATAGCTCAAGGCATAGGAGGACTTATAGCAAGGGAAGCAGTTCAAGAGCAAAAAGTCATGGCAAAAAAAGTTATACTGTTTGATACGCCAAATAAGGGGACTTCTTTTGCATCTTCATACATGTTGAGCAATCTTTACAATGCCGGCGACGTATTTATAAGCAGAGAACTTCAGGTTCCCCGAAGAACAGCTGATTATGTTATGAACATGTCCATTTCGTACTTAAGGCTGTTGAATTTCTTTGCACAGGATGTGGCGCCAAATTCGACATTTTTAATTCATTTGAATTCAAAAAAAACTCCGAAAGAAGTTACTTTTATTTCCATAACTGGTACGGAACCAAACGCTGTAATACCTTCTTCCAAAAAAATGGAAGAATTCTTCCCACAATTGGTGCCAAAAGATGGAGATGGAGTTGTTTCCGTTAAAAGTGCTTTAAGCTTTGGAAGCAAAAAGTACGAATTTCCGTACTCATTCTACGATATCTTTGCACATAAAGAAGTACAGAAATTGGTAAAAGGCTTGCTATCAAACTCTAATTCTTCTTTTGAAGAGGAAAAGTTCACGCCAGATCATTTCAAAGAAACCAAAAAATCCACTCCGGCAACGAAGGAAATCGTTCATGCTCGAGTTAAAACTCATATTTACCTATCAAATGGGGACTACTATTTGAAAAATCCAAGCAAAGGGCTTTTCCTTGTCAAAAACTACTACATTTCAATTCCACGAGTTTCTAAAATAATGGGAGTAAAAGATGGAGTTTATATGGTGTCTCCAAATGAAGCGTATTTCATGTCAATAGGCGGATATCAGCCAATATACAAAGGAAAAATATCTTTCACAAATGTTTACAATGGAAAGATGTATTTGACAACACCAATGGGTCAGATTCTTGAATTCAACGGAAAAATGTCAAAGTTGAAAGGTACCATACCGCGTGATGAAGATTATCAGTGTGTTTTTCCAACGGATAAGTACATTTACGCTCTTATAAACAGCGCAACGGAAACCATTTTCAAAAACGTAACCAATAACTCTACTATTTTGTCCATTCCAGGAAAAAACGCGATTTTAAGGTATTTTCCCCAACTCAACGAATTTGCAATAGCAACAGACAAGTACATTGCCCTTTACAACCTCACAGCTCACGTTGGCAACTTTTTTGAAAAGATAAGCTCTTTGACAAAAGAAATAGGATTCAAATCCGATCAAGCCATTAAGATAAATTCCATTTACGTGAATGGAGATTTGGTCTACATTTTATCATCCAATTACATTTTGATAGCGGTGGACGTAAACACACACAAAGCTCAAATAATAGGGAATCAAAATATTGGAAACTTAAAGCTAATTTCCAACGGCAATATCTTAATTGTTGTTGGTGAAAGGACTTTGAACTTTTACGATATGAAAAACAGGGTAAGAATCCCAATCTATCAATTGATAAGTGGCGCATTAGATGCAACAAAATGGAACAACTCAATTCTTCTCCTTTGCGATAAGGAGGGAAAATATGAAATTGAAGGATATGTTCAAAAATAAGATACTTTGGTGGTTGTTGATAGCTTTAACGCTCTTTTCAGTCATCGCAGTGGCAGGTAGCAACAGCAACTACTATTACACTCAAGGTGTTCTTGCTTTCAACGCAGGAGATTACGCTCAAGCAGAGAAGTATTTGAAAACGGCTTTGATGCTCAATCCCGCCTTAGAAAACAATTCAGATGTTAAGTACATGATAGGTCTAAGCGCTTGGTACGCTGGAGATATGGTAACGGCAAGGGCCTACCTTCCAAACGAACATTTTACAGCTTTTTCAACATCAACAAAAAGTAGAGAGCGCAATTTGGTAGCAGAGATTGCAAGGTGGGAAAGCAGAAGCTCGGAGATAATAAATCTTGAAAACCAATCAAAGAAGAAAAAAGTGTCGAAGGGAATGGAATTCCTTATATTCTCATCTTTTTTAATTTTAACTTTAGGTGGATTTTACGGATACAAATACCTGAAACATAGAAAGAAAAAGGTTAAAGTGTCGGCGCCTCAAGAAGAAGAAACGCTTGACGATCTTTCGTTCAACGTTGAAGAAGGCACACCACCATCTCCTTCACCAGAGGAAAAAATAGAAATGCCCCTTGATACTCCAAATGAAGAAGATATAAAGATGAAACTTCAAAATCTTTTAAAAGAGGATTTCACAAATAAAGAAGAAAAGATACAACTTATGGAAGATCCTGAAGAAATTATAAATAAAATTGGCAAAGAAGCAACACAAGAAGAAATCTTAGAAGTGGAAGAGGCCGTTCATGAGCTTTTGTCAAGAAAAGAAGAGAAATCTGCAACATAGCGCTCTTGCACTTCAAACATCTTTTTTGCTTCCCCTTCATCTTTTTCATGGTCATATCCTAAAAGATGCAGAATGCCGTGAACACATACTCTTATGAGTTCTTCTTGAAATGAAACTCCAAAGTATTCGGCATTTTCTTGAACATATTGTGGACAAATGTATATCTCTCCTAAGAAATTGGGCATCCCTCCTTCAAATGAAAGAACATCCGTGGGTTCTTCTTTTCCACGATAAAGGTTGTACTTTGACATTTCATCTATTCCGACAAATATGATGTTAAGGTTTCCATCTTTTTTTTCTTTTTCCAAAACGAAATTACATAATTTTTTGAATAATTCAAAGTCAACGTTCATCTTTTGAGCATTGAACACCTCACATTTTCGCAAGCTTGATCACCCTTTCCACTTCTTTCGGATTTTTAGGATACTCTATTCTGTTTTTATACATAGCTGAAAGCACTTTTGAAAATTCCTCAACGATCTGATCTATATCTTTCAAAGTTAAACCTGAGTCATCCAACTGCCTTTCGTTGTATATTCTGTTTACGATTTCCTCTATCATATTCCTTATCTTGGAAGGTGTTGGAGACTTCAAAGATCTCACTGCCGCTTCACATGAATCTGCAAGCATCACTATGCCAGATTCTTTTGTCCTTGGCTTGGGCCCTGGATATCTAAAATCGTCTGGACTGACATTCAAATTTTCAGACAAAGCCTTTTGATAGAAGAAAGAAACCATTCTCGTTCCGTGATGTTCTTTTATCATGTCTTCCACAAGAAGAGGTAATCTGTACTTTTTTGAAAGTTCTTCACCGAACTTGACATGTGAAACCACGACAAAGTAATTCATCATTGGAGATATGGAATCATGTGGATTAACACCATGTTGATTCTCGGTAAAAAATTCTGGTCTTCTAATTTTTCCTATATCGTGAAAATACGGACCAACTCTTCCCAAAACGTAATTTGCTCCTATGCGCTGGGCTGCGTTCTCACACATGTTAGATAACACTACACTGTGGAAATAAGTGCCAGGCGCTTTTATGGACAGCTCTCTAAGTAAAGGGTGGCTTAAATTTCCAAGCTCTATAAGCCCTATATCAGAATAAATCCTGGAAAGATATTCAACGTATGGTAATATTCCAACAGCCAAAAACATCGAAAAAAACGGATTCATTCCTCCAATTATCAAATCCTTCAAATGAATTTGATACGGATAGAATCCAATTTCCAGACTTAAAAGCATGCTCGTTGTAATAATTAGACTCCACAAACTTGCTTTCGAAAAATCAAAGCGTCTGACGAATTTCTTTGTTAAAAATACAGCTCCAATGGAACTGATAATGTATACAGCAAAGACGTTAAAGCTTCCATTCCCAACAACAGTTGCTACGGTTGAAAGGGTAACCGCCGCAGCCATGGCGCTCTCGTTTCCCATGATCACGGCTACCAGCAAAACACCAAAGAATACCGGCAAACCGTAAACACCAAATAAGATATATCCAATCGGAAAAAGCGCAACGGTCAAAAATAGAATGGCCATGTAGGTCCAAAAGTACTCTATATGAATTTTAAACAGCTTCACCTGATTATTTATCCATGAAAAACTCACTGAATTCGCTGCCATTATAAGAATGTAAGAACTGATCCAGGAAATATTCACGTCAAGAGAAAATCTTCCTTCAATTAGTAAAAGAAAAGGAATTATAAGGTAATAAAAGTACATTCTCTTTTTTTCAAATATCGTCTTTTTCAGATTCAAAATCCTCATACGCTTTTATTATCCTTTTAACCAATGGGTTTCGTACAACATCTTCTTTGTTCAAATAAACGAATTCTATCCCTTCTATTCCCTTCAAAATCTTGGCAGATTCCACCAACCCGGAATCTTCTCTCTTTTCAAGATCGATCTGGGTAACGTCTCCTGTTATAACAGCTTTGGAGCCAAAGCCCATTCTTGTAAGAAACATCTTTAATTGCCCTCTTGTTGTATTTTGAGCTTCATCTAAAATAATGAATGCACTGTTCAAAGTTCTCCCTCTCATATAAGCAAGGGGGGCCACTTCTATTATGCTCTTTGAACGATAATAATTAAATCGCTCAGGACTCATCATATCGAAAAGTGAATCGTACAAAGGTCTTAAGTAAGGATCAACCTTTTCCAACATGTCTCCCGGTAAAAAGCCTAACTTTTCTCCCGCTTCTACCGCAGGTCTCACCAAAACTATTCTTTGCACTTCACCTCTTCTCAGCGCTTCCACGGCCATTGCCACTGCAAGATACGTTTTTCCAGTTCCTGCAGGACCTATGGCGAAGACCAGGTCGTTTTTTTGCATAGCCTCAATATAGCGTTTTTGACCGGCGGTTTTTGGAAAAACGCCAACTCCTTCTACTTTTATATTGTGATTTGCCCTTTCTCTTACATCAAATAGATCTCTCACATCGACGCTTCCCTCTTCCAACACTTTTTGCGTCATTTTCTTTAACACGTCACTTACCCTTTTTACAGTTTCCTCTTCTCCTTTTAACCACAGCTCGTTATCAGAGAGCTTAACGTTAACGTTGAAGTACTTTCTTATGGCTTTCAAATTGGAGTCATATTCACCTGTAAAAGCCACCAAATCAATCGTGGGTGGGATTTTAAAACGCGAAATGGTTTCCAGCACAGTTCACCCCCATGCAAAATTCTTTACCATAAGTATAATACTTTATTCAAAACTTGACAAGGGGGCATGCTATGTTATACAATACAAATCGAGCGCCAGCGTAGCTCAGTTGGTAGAGCAACTGATTTGTAATCAGTTGGTCGGGGGTTCGAGTCCCTTCGCTGGCTCCAAGGATGGAGAGGTGCCCGAGTGGCCAATGGGGGCGGACTGTAAATCCGCTGGCGGATTGCCTTCGGTGGTTCAAATCCACCCCTCTCCACCAGATTTTTTTATTTTAGGTAGAGTTTTAATCGTTCAAGAGGTGGAAAAATGGCAAAGAATACGAAAAACTTCGTTACATTAGTGTGCACGGAGTGCAAATCCAGAAATTACGTCATCCGTAAGGGAAGGCAATCGAAGGAAAAGCTTCAAATAAACAAGTACTGCCCCAAGTGTAAAAAGCACACCCTTCATAAAGAATCTAAATGAAAAAACGTAGGCCCGTAGCTCAATTGGCAGAGCACCGGTCTCCAAAACCGGGTGTTGCAGGTTCAAGTCCTGCCGGGCCTGCCATGTTAAGGGGTGAAAAAAATGGCTGATTTAAAAAAGTTTTTCAGTGAAGTGAAAAGCGAGTCAAAAAAGACCACATGGCCAACAAAGGCTAAGCTTTTGTCTGCAACGGGGATTGTTTTGCTTATCCTGGGTGTGACGGGACTTTACTTTTGGCTCTTGGACATGGGGTTCTCAACTTTTACAAGATGGCTCTTAGCGGTTTTAGGTGTGAAATAAGAGTATGAAGAAGGCTTGGTACATAGTTCAAACTTATTCCGGTTTGGAGCAAACCGTAAAAGAGGCCATAGAACAAAAAAGAGATCTTTTCAAACTAAATGACTTCATAGGAAGGGTTATCGTTCCAGAGGAAAAGGTTGTAGGCGTAAAAGGAAAGAAAGTTGAAAAATATCGTATTCCTTCTACCGCAAAACTTCACGTTGCATCTGGCGATTCGGTTAAAAAAGGTGATGCGATAGCTGAATTGCCAGAGGTTCATGTCAGACACGATGGTAAGATAGTGGAATTAAGGAACATGAGAAAATTGGTAATAGAATCCGTTGATCGTAAAAATAGCCGAACGTATTACGTTCCTTCTTCTACCGGTATTGAAAGCGGAATTAGACTTGGATCGCGTTTAAGAGAAGGAATGCCGATTGCGAAAGATAAGTCTGTGTACTGCGAAATAGATGGCAAAGTGGTTCAAAACGATCGTGTAAAAAAGATCGTCATAGAAAATACCGATGGTCAAGAAGACATATATTTCGTTCCTTTTGAAACGTTCAGCAAATCTCTAAGAGTAAATCAAAAGCTCAAGGCAGGAGAATTGTTGGCTGATAAAAAAACGTTTGTTTCTAATACCGATGGAATTGTTGAGATAGACACTTATGGAGCTTACAAGGAAGTAAAAATATCAAAGGTTACAATGAGAAGGCTGTTTCCTGGATACGTTTTCGTCGAAATGTACATGACAGAGGAAATGTGGGAAGTTATAAAAAACACGGAACATGTTATAAATTTCGTTTCAAATGCGGGGCAGCCTATTCCGGTTAAGAAGAAAGAAATGAACGCGATCCTTGGACTTACAAGTTCGCAAAAGTCGGAAAAGGCAAATGAAGTTAAGATAGAAATAAACATATCAGTGGGTGAACACGTTAAAATCAAAAAAGGTCCCTTTGAAGGTTTTACTGGGGTTGTTCAGGAAGTGAAACCCGAAAGAAAAGAATTAGTTGTGGCTGTTACGATTTTTGGAAGAGAAACTCCAGTTGTGCTACACGTTTCAGAAGTTGAAAAAATAGAAGGATAATTTTTTAAATTTGGTGGGAGAGGATGTTTTCCTCATTTTAAACCACAAGGAGGTTTTAAAATGGCAAAAGAACTGATAAGGCAGGTAAAACTCCAGATTCCAGCTGGTAAAGCGACTCCTGCTGCACCTGTGGGTCCAGCGCTTGGTCAGCACGGTGTTAATATCATGGCTTTCTGTAAACAGTTTAATGCTGCCACGGCCAAGGATGCGGGAATGATAATTCCTGTGATAATCAATATTTACAAGGATCGTTCTTTTACTTTTGTAACCAAAACTCCCCCAGCAGCTGTTTTGCTCCTAAAGGCTGCAGGTGTGAAAAAGGGTTCCGGAGAACCAAATAAGGTTAAAGTTGGAAAGATCACAAAAAAACAGCTTGAAGAAATTGCAAAAATAAAGATGAAGGATCTCAACGCCCGCGATATAGAAGCAGCTTCAAAGATAATAGCAGGAACTGCCAAAAATATGGGAATAGAGATCGTGGGATGAGGTGATTAGAAGATGGCAAAACATTCTAAAAGATATTCAGAGCTTTTGAAAAGTTACGATAAAAATAAAATTTATCCCATAGAAGAAGCTGTAAAATTGGTGAAAGATCTTTCAACGGCTAAATTCGATGAAACCATAGAACTTTCTGTGAAAACGGGAATAGATCCGAAGAAAAACGAACAACAGATAAGAAATACCATATCTTTACCAAATGGCACTGGTAAAAAGGTAAGAGTGCTCGTCTTCGCAGTAGGACCAGAAGCGGAAGACGCAAAAGAAGCCGGAGCAGATTATGTTGGAGGAGAAGAACTCGCTGAAAAAATAGCAAAAGAAGGTTTTCTTGACTTCGATGTTGCAATAGCCAGCCCGGATATGATGCGATTTGTGGGAAAACTTGGAAGAATTCTTGGCCCAAGAGGACTTATGCCTTCTCCAAAATCCGGCACCGTTACAAAAGATATAAAAGAGGCTGTAACTTCTTTTAAGGCTGGAAGAGTGGAAGTCAGAAATGATAAAACTGGTAACCTTCATCTTCCCGTTGGGAAAAAGAGTTTTAGTGATGACAAACTAAGCGAAAATATATCATCCGCTTTGCAACAGATAGCGTCTTTAAGACCTCAAGGTGTAAAGGGTAAATTCATTCAGAAAGCCGTCATTGCCCCAACTATGGGTCCTGGTGTAAAAGTTGAATTTTCAAAATTTGAAAGTTAATCTGGTTTTGTTTTAAAAATTCAAAATTAAGATTGTACCGAAGACAGTAGGATATTTAAAGACTATAAGTCTTCCTACCGAGGTGCGAAGATCGTGAAAATGATCGACGGCCTCATGTGCGAGGCCGTTTTCGTTAAAGGAGGTGCCAAATGCTTAAAGAACAAAAAGTCAAAATAGTAGAAGAATTATCTGATGCCCTGTCGAAAAGCCCTCTTTTGCTTCTGACCGATTACAAGGGATTAAGTGTGGAAGAAATCACAAAACTAAGAGATGAACTGTATGAAGTTGGAGCAAAATACAGGGTAGCCAAGAACACGCTGATAAAATTGGCCATGAGGAAGGCAGGAATTAACTCAGAAGAGTTAGAAGCGTCGTTAAAAGGTACTACCGCTTTGCTTTACACAGAGGGAGATGCTGTTTTGGCTTTAAAAGCCCTTTACAAGTTCATAAAAGAAGTCAAAATGCCTGTCGTAAAGTGCGGAATTATGGATGGAAAATTCATAAGCGATAAGGAAGCTGAAGAATTTTCCAAACTTCCACCAAGGGATGTTTTGCTCGCGCAATTGGTGGGACAGATGCAAGCGCCGATATACGGTTTACACGCCGTGCTATCAGGCACTTTGAGAAAGTTACTTTACGCGTTAAATGCCATTAAAGAGAAAAAAGAGTAAAGATTTTTCAGGAGGTGTGATAAAATGACTAAGGAAGAAATCATCAAGGCTATTGAAGAAATGACAGTTGCCGAATTGGCAGAATTGGTAAAAGAATTGGAGGATAAGTTTGGAGTTAGCGCAGCAGCGCCAGTTGCAGTCGCAGCGGCACCAGCAGCAGCGGGTGGAGCTGCAGGTGGAGAAGCGGAAGAAAAATCATCCTTCAACGTTTTGCTTAAAGAAATTGGAGACAAGAAACTTCAAGTCATCAAAGTTGTTAGAGAAATAACGGGCCTTGGTTTGAAAGAGGCGAAGGAAGTTGTCGACAAAGCCGGATCAGCCGATGCAATTGTCAAAAAAGATGCCAGCAAAGAAGAGGCGGAACAGATCAAAGCCAAGCTCGAAGAGGCCGGTGCCACAGTCGAATTGAAGTGATTGAGTTTAACCTCTCATAAATCATTACACTAATGAAACGTAACCTCATCGGAATCGTAAACTTTCCGATGGGGTTGTTTTGCTTAAATGTATTATTAGTACCATGAATTTGGGAACTTCTTGATAAGGAGAGGTGGAAAAGTGCAAAAAAGAGAGAGGATTTCTTACGGAAAGTTAAAAGACGCCATAGAAGTTCCAAACCTTATCTCCGTCCAATTGGACTCCTACAAAGAATTCATTGAGCATGGCATCATAGATGCGTTAAAAAAATTTTCTCCCATTGAATCAAGACCACACAAGGCGGATGTGAAAAAAGGAAAAAAAGGTTTTAAACTTGAATTTGTGAAAGCAAGACTCGGAGATATAAGGTACACGGAAGAAGAGTGTCGCTTAAAAGATACCACTTACAGCGCTCCGCTTTACATAACGATAAGAATAAAAGACATTCATTCTGGCGAGATAAAAGAAAGCGAAGCCATGTTTGGATACCTGCCAGTAATGACAAATAGAGGCACTTTCATAATAAATGGCGCAGAACGTGTTGTGGTTCATCAATTGGTTAGGTCCCCTGGTGTTTACTTTGTTAGAGAGTACGAAGGCTCCGATAGAACCCCAATATATTACGCCCACTTTTTGCCAGAACGCGGGGCGTGGTTGGAAATACTTTTAAACATGAAGAAAAAGATGCTTCAGGTGAGAATCGATAGAAAGAAAAAAGTTAAGTTGCCTTTGCTTCTCAAAATACTTGGCTACATAACACCAATGGACATGTTAAAACTTTACCCGCTTAAAATAATAGTTGATGAAGACGAACTCGCATTTTACATGGGCTCCATAATCCTTGAAGATGTACCAATTGAGGGTGGAGAAGTTATAAAAACTGGAGAGAAGATCACCGAAGATATGATATCTAAATTGCTTTCAAGCGGAATAAAAGAACTCAACATAGCGCACCCATACATGCAAAAAACGATAGAGAATCTCGATGAAACGGAAATGAATATGGGCGTAGATGACGCCTACATAGCGTTGTTCAGAAAATTGAGACCTGGCGAAATTCCAAGGATAAACGTTGCAAAAAATTATTTTAATAGCCTTTACTTTGATCCAGACCGCTACGATCTCACCGAAATAGGACGTGCAAAGATAAATGCCAAGCTCAAATTGAATGTTGAATCCAGAGTTTTGACAAAGGAAGACATATTAGTTTCGATAAAAAACCTTCTTGACATAGATCAACACGAAGAAAGATTGGACACCAAGGACCATCTTGGAAACAAGAGAGTAAGAACCGTTGGAGAACTTATGAAACTTGAATTTGAAAGAGGTTTTTCCAGAGTTCAAAAGATGATTGAAGACAAGTTAAACATGTACAATTCCCTTGATAAGATAAACGTTCAAAGCCTCATAAACGTGAGGGCAGTAATGGCAACGTTGCACCAGTTCTTCGCATCAAGCCAACTTTCACAGTTCATGGATCAGGTTAATCCTCTTTCCGAGATCACTCATAAACGAAGGATATCTGCCCTTGGGCCAGGCGGTTTGAGAAGAGAAAGGGCAAGATTTGAAGTTAGGGACGTTCACCATTCGCATTACGGAAGAATGTGTCCTATAGAAACACCGGAAGGCGCGAACATAGGCTTGATAACTTCTCTTGCCACGTACGCAAAAATAGACAAATACGGATTTTTAAGAACTCCCTATAGAAAAGTTGTAAATGGTAAAGTTACAGACCAGATCGATTATTTAATGGCCGATGAAGAAGAAAATTACAACATTGCTCCTGTAAACGTTAAGATAGATGAAAACGGAATGTTGGAAGATGAAAGGGTTACCGTTAGATACATGGAAAGTTACAAATACGTAAACAGAGATCAGGTAAACTACATAGACGTTTCTCCTAAACAACTTATAGGCGTCTCTGCCGCTTTGATTCCGTTTATAGAAAATGACGACGCCAACCGTGCTTTGATGGGTTCTAACATGCAGCGCCAGGGTGTCCCTTTGATCAATCCGCAGGCGCCACTTGTGGGAACTGGAATGGAAAAGTACGTGGCCAGAGATTCTGGTTCCATTGTCACCGCCAAGCATTCCGGAACGGTGAAAAAGGTTTCCGCAACGGAAATAATAATTGAAAGGGACGATGGAGAAGGCGACGATGTTTATCACCTTATAAAATACACTCGCACAAACCAGGACACCATGATGAACCAACGTCCAATAGTAGATGCTGGTGAACACGTTGAAGCCGGAGATTGCATAGCCGATGGTCCCGCAACCGATATGGGAGAACTTGCCCTTGGAAGAAACGTTATGGTTGCTTTTATGTCATGGGAAGGGTATAACTTCGAAGATGCCATCGCGGTTAATCAGTCTTTAATAGAAGAGGATGCTTTCACCTCTGTCCACATAGAAGTGTACGAAACTTACGCGCGTGAAACGCGCCTTGGACCGGAAGAAATAACGGCGGATATTCCAAACGTTTCCAAAGAATTACTGAAAAACCTGGATGAGAACGGAATAGTAAGGGTTGGAGCTATGGTTCATCCAAAAGACATTCTCGTTGGAAAAGTTACACCTAAGGGAGACAGCGAACTAACGGCCGAAGAAAAGATCATGCGTTCCATATTTGGAGAACGCGGGAGGGATGTAAAAGATACGTCCTTGAAAGTTCCTCATGGTGTCGACGGTCGTGTTATAGGTGTACATGTTTTCGAAAAGGGAGACATATCCGAACTCGATTCGAGTGTAAACAAAATGGTTAAAGTTTACGTTGCAACGAGAAAACCTTTGTCCGTCGGCGATAAGGTTGCGGGTCGCCATGGAAATAAAGGATGTATTTCAAGAATAGTCGCAAAAGAAGATATGCCATTCTTACCGGATGGCACGCCTGTTGAAATGGTACTCAGTCCACTCGGCGTTCCATCCAGAATGAACATAGGTCAGGTTATGGAAACACAACTTGGATGGTTGGCAAAGCTCAAAAATATCTACGTCGCCACACCTGTCTTTGACGGTGCAACGGAAGAAGACATATTCAAACCACTTTACGAAGAAAGAAAGAAACACGGTTTGACGGATGGCGACAACGAAGAATATCCAACTGGAAAAGTCGTTCTCAGAGATGGTAGAACAGGTGAACCTTTTGACAGTCCAGTCGTTGTGGGAATTATGTACGTTATGAGATTGATCCACATAGCGCAAGACAAAATTCATGCCCGTTCTGTTGGACCTTACTCTTTGATTCACCAACAGCCATTAGGAGGTAAGGCACAATTTGGTGGTCAAAGATTTGGAGAAATGGAGGTTTGGGCACTTGAAGCACATGGCGCTTCTCACATGCTTCAGGAAATGCTGACCATAAAATCCGATGATGTTGAAGGAAGAAATGAAGCCTACAAGGCCATTATGAGAGGTAAGAACATACCGTTGCCAAATCTGCCGGAGAGTTTTAAGGTGCTTGTAAAAGAGCTTCAAGGTATAGCTCTTGACGTAAGGGTTTACGACGAGAACGGTAACGAAATAGATCTGAATCATTGATTTAAAGGAGGGGTAAGATGCCGGAAAGTAATAACCCCACATTTTTAAAGCTCCCATCCACAAAGATTGGGAGCGTGAAGATAAGTCTCGCTTCGCCAGAACTTATTAGAAGCTGGTCGAGTGGTGAAGTTAAAAAACCGGAAACCATCAACTACAGAACCTTTAAGCCGGAAAGAGATGGCTTGTTCTGCGAAAGAATATTTGGACCTGTTAAAGACTACGAATGTGCCTGTGGAAGGTACAAAGGTAAAAAATATGAGGGAACGGTTTGCGAACGCTGCGGAGTTAGGGTTGAATCCAAAACAGCCAGACGTAGAAGAATGGGTCACATCGAGCTTGCCGTTCCAGTTGTTCACATCTGGTACCTGAAAAACATACCAAATTACATCTCTGTCCTTTTGGATATTTCGCCAAGGGATCTTGAACAGATCATATACTTTGGTTCCAGAAGGACAGTAGAAACTGCTTACATGGTGGTAAATCCAAAGAAAACGCACTTTGACATCGGGGATAAGCTCTACGGTACAGAGTACAACATCTACAAATCAAAGTGGGATTTTGACGTAGAAAATGCCGTCATGATAAGAAATCCCCAGGGGCCTTTGACATCTGAAATAGACGGCGTTGTATCCATAAAAGAGGAAAAGACAAACACAGATAGAATAATCACATGGGTAACAGTCTCACAAAAAGCAGACAAATCGAAGTTGAAAAGATCCGAATTCCCCATTTATCGCGGAATGAAGATTCTTGTCAAAGATGGTGACAAAGTGGAAGTTGGAGACATGCTTGCAGACGCGCTTGACGTCAAAGCTTTCAAAGCCCCATTTGACGGCACCGTGGAAGTCGACAATATAACATCTACGGTTAAGGTTATTCCACTTCCCACTTCAAAAGATCAACCGGTAACCTACACGGTTCCATATGGAGCAAAAGTAAAAGTTTCAGATGGAGCCAAAGTAAAGAAAGCGCAAGAGCTTGTCACATCATCACACGTTGATGCAGTGTATTCGGATATGGAGGGCGTGGTAAGCTTTTCTAAAAACCTTTCAATCGTTCAAAAAGAAGACGGGGAGTTTTACGCAAACTCTACCGCCACAATATACGTAGAAGAACCCGCCCCTATTGGACAAAGTAGAACTTATCCACTCTTTGAAGGAATTACACCGTACGTCGAAGACGGTCAGGAAATAAAAGCCGGAGACTATATCGCGGATAGATTCATATACGAAGATGAAGATCTTTCAATGAGCGAACTTGAAATATTTGAAAAGTACTACCCCGGAAAATTCGACAAAGAATTTGAGTTTGAAAACGATAGAACGGTCGTCATGATCACGGAAATAGACCCGGAAGTTTCTGCCGAAATAGGCAAAAAAGTGGGTGATGTTATACTTGATAACGAATACGAATCGTACAAAGACATATATCCGGGAAAGATAGAAGCAGATGTTGGAGCGTCTGCCATAAAAAAATTGCTCCAAGCCATTGAATTACCAGATTTGGAAAACAAACTTGAACTGGAGCTTCAAAATCTTTCTTCCTCCGCCTCGAACAAGAGAATGAAGATTTTGAAAAGACTCCATCTTGTAAGAAGCTTTATAAGAAGCAACCAGCGCCCGGAATGGATGGTATTAGATGTTATTCCGGTTATTCCACCTGATTTGAGACCTATGATCCAGATAGATGGTGGAAGATTTGCAACTACGGATTTGAACGATCTGTACAGAAGGGTCATAAACAGAAATAACAGGCTGAAAAAGCTTTTGGAACTTAACGCTCCCGATATAATAATAAGAAATGAAAAGCGCATGCTTCAAGAAGCAGTGGATTCCCTCATAGCCAATGGCAAACGCGGGAAATCCGTTACAGATAAATCTGGAAGACCGTTGAAATCCTTAACAGATCTCATGAAAGGAAAACGCGGAAGGTTCAGAAGAAACCTCTTGGGAAAACGGGTTGACTACTCCGGCCGCGCGGTTATCGTTGTCGGTCCTGAATTGAGGATAGATCAATGCGGTATTCCTAAGAAGATGGCCATGGAACTGTTCAAGCCTTTTGTTTTGCAAAAGCTCGTTAAAAACGAACCAGATAAATCCGCACGCAGACTCGGAAGAATGCTTATTGAAAGGGAAGTCCCACAGGCATGGGAAGTTCTTGAAGAAGTCATAAAGGGTCATCCCGTCTTGCTCAACAGAGCGCCAACACTTCACAGGGTGAGCATACAGGCATTTGAGCCAAAGCTCATCGAAGGAAATGCCATACAGCTTCATCCTCTGGTTTGCCCACCATTCAACGCTGACTTCGATGGTGACCAGATGGCAGTTCATTTGCCACTTTCAGCGGCGGCTCAAGCTGAAGCCAAGTTCCTTATGCTATCCAAATACAACATAATAAGCCCCGCGCACGGTCAACCTCTTTCGATGCCTGGAAAAGACATAATTCTTGGTATGTACTACCTTACCATGATAAACGACAAAGAGGAAAAACCAAGGACTGTTTTTGCATCAGCGGAAGAAGCGGTAATGGCGTATTTCCATCATTACATAAAGCTACACACGCCGATAGACGTGCGATTGCGCTTTAAAGATGGGGAAAGGATAATCAAAAACACAACAGTTGGAAGGGTTATCTTTAATGAAGGTCTTAAAGAAGAACTTAGAGATTATTCTAAAACATATGACAAAAAAGAGATCAAAAACCTTGTTTCAAAGACTTTTAGGTTGTTCGATATAGACGAAACCGCAAATGTATTGGATCACATAAAAGACTATGGTTTTAAATACGCAACCATTTCAGGTGTCACCATCTCAGTTAGAGACATGCTGATGTCACCGAAAAAGGAAGAGATCATAGCACAAGCACAGGAAAAAGTTGATTTTGTTGAAGACGCATTCGCAAATGGTTTAATAACAGCCCAAGAAAGATACAATCAAGTCATAAAAATATGGGAAGATGCAACAAAAGACGTGCAAAATGTCACTTATGAAGAGCTTTCAAAAGACATTTTCAATCCCGTTTTCATGATGGTTAGATCTGGAGCTAGAGGAAGTGTAGACCAGATAAAACAGATAGCGGGTATAAGAGGACTTATGGCAGATCCATCTGGAAAAACCATAGAGGTTCCAATACTTTCCAACTTCCGTGAAGGTTTAAACGTTATGGAATACTTTATTTCCACGCACGGGGCAAGAAAGGGATCAGCTGATACGGCTTTGAGAACTTCAAACTCCGGTTACCTGACACGAAGATTAGTCGATGTTGCACAATCCGTAACAATTACTGAAACGGATTGTGGAACCAATGCGGGAGTTGAACTTAAAACCCTCAGAGATGATGACATAGTAATAGAAAAACTCGAAGATGGCCTTTTTGGAAGGGTACTCGCAGAAGACATAGTAAACCCAAAAACAAAGGAAGTTATCTATCCTAAAGATACCATGATGGAAAGCGAGGACGCACACAAGGTATCTACCACAATAGAAGAAGTTGAAGTCCACAGAAAAGAAACTGTAAAAGTGGATGACATTCCCAACATAAAAGACTACGCTGAGCTTTCTAAAAACGTTTACGATGATGATAAAGGAAGCATATCTGGTGTTGCAAACAAGATACTTTTCAAAAAAGGCGAGCCTTTGCAAAACGCTTACAGAACACTGAAAAAACTTGGAATGGATGAAGTAGAGGTTGACCTTTATCCGTGCGTAGGCGGAGTCACCATTGCCCCGGTTCTTTCAAAAAATGGAAAAGAAGAAATAACAACATACGAAGAAAGGGTCACACCAGAAATAGCAAAGAGATTTGTAAAAGAAAAATTAAAAACCGTTACTCTGAGACCGTATATAAAGATAAGATCACCTATGACGTGTGAAGCCAAAGATGGAATATGTGCAAAATGCTATGGCATGGATCTTTCAAATCATAGAATAGTGCACGTTGGAGAAGCAGTTGGTGTTATAGCCGCTCAGTCAATAGGTGAGCCTGGAACGCAGCTTACCATGAGAACCTTCCACACGGGTGGTATAGCAACAACGGGTGACATAACCCAGGGGCTGCCTAGAGCAGAAGAATTATTTGAAGCACGAAAGAAATTAAAGGAAGTCACTGGGATATTCAGCGAAGTCAACGGATATGTAAAACAGATAAGCACAGAAGATGGAAAACAAAAAATATACGTTGAAGATGATGAGGGAATGCTTCACGATTACACCGTACCAAAGAAAACTCAGTTGAAAGTCAGGGAAGGTCAGAGGATCTTGGCCGGAACTCCTCTCACAAATGGTGCCATAAGACCAAGAGATTTGCTGGAAAAGATAAATTCCAACACGGCATTCCAATACCTCTTGAGAGAGGTAAAACGTGTTTACGCCGAGCAAGGTGTTGACATACACGACAAACATATGGAAATAATTATTCGGCAGATGTTTAACAAAGTAGAAGTTACAGACGGAGGAGACACCGATATTTTGCCAGGTACGCTCTTAACAATTGGCGAAGCTAAAAGGATAAACGAAGAGATATCAAGAGAAAACGCTAAAATAGAAGAAAGTCGTGCAAAAGTCCTCGGAAAAGAATTGGCTTATCATGTTGTAATAGAAACGGATGGAAAGGAAGAAGAACTGGCAAAAGCAGGAGAAAAGATCACGGAAGCCTTGCTTGAAAAGATGATTTCCATGGGAGTAAAAGGTGTGTACGTTAAAGACGGTGAAAGGCAATTGAGATACGACATAAATCCCAAAAAAGGTTTGGAATACAAACAAAAACTCATGAGAATAACCAACGCATCGTTGCACAGAGAAGGATTCTTGAGCGCCGCTTCGTTCCAGCAAACGCCACAAGTACTCGCCGAAGCGGCTGTCGAGGGGCGCCGTGACTATTTGAAAGGCTTAAAAGAAAACGTCATAATAGGGCAACTCATTCCATCTGGCACAGGCATATCCGTGTACAACAACATTCAAATCGAATCACATGCCATTCCAAAAGAGGAAAGGGAAAAGAAAGCTCAATCGTAATTAGTTACAAAATGAAAATCGGGCAGTTACCTGCCCGATTTTTTTATGGGTGTAAAAGAGAGTTTTGCACTTAACGATTTTTTTCGAACCCCTGCCAGCACGGATTCGCTCTTTTATCCATCTTACTACTCAAAAAACGAGGCACGCTCAGACACTCGTCCGTGAGTGCTTCGCTTTCTCAACACATCCGTGTGTTTCTCAACCTCGTTTTTGTGAGTCTCCAGATGGAGAGTTCATAAGTGCTGGCAAGTGTTTTGAATGGGGTGAGAGAGAGAAAAAAGTGCTAGATTCGCTTTCTAGGCACGTCCTGTGCCTCCAACTCTGTTATTTCGCATCTTGTATGGCGTCTTCATATGTTTTGACAGAGAAACTTCAAATGAGTGGCAAGAGTAAGAGTAAAAGTGAAAAATTCCAAGCATTGCAGTTTTGCATTTTTTACTGCCAACGAGGAAGTTCAAACGTCCAATTTGGCAACTTAGAGAAACTCCTATTTGCCTTTACTCATTCTTTAACTATTTAATTTTTACGGCTCACTGTTCACCGTTCACTGTTTACTCGTAAGTGCCGACAATTGTTTCTAAACAAGCGAAAAACTTCTGTTGAAATAATCATCATTTCTCACTAACTACTTTTGCGGCTTCCAACTTTAGAGCCGATAAGAAATCAACAACAAGCCCTGCCGTTGCTAAAACGAAAACAAATGTGAAGCCTACATGTCTTGCAAGCAAACCGCCCAATATTGGAAAGAGAGCGCCGACAAATCCCATCGTTCCACTTATTCCAACGTACATAACCCTTTCCCGCTCTGGGGCTATTTCTATTAAATAAGCATCCATGAATATTCCACGCGCGCTTAGAGTTGATCCGACTACGAAAAATAGAATGTAATACCAGTAGATATTTGTAAGAAATGGTGTCGATATTGTGGAAATGATCGCTATCATTATTCCAATTCTCGCTATGGAAACGTTTCCCATTTTTTTCGATACATATCCCCACAAAAGATTTGAAAGTACCATGCCGGTTACTTGAAATATAACAAGGTTTCCAACAACGCCTGAATTGAACTTCTGAATTGTGTAGACGGCAAAGAAAGGAAGAGCCATGAAATAGAATCCACCCAAAACTTCCACCACAACGTACCAGAACAACTTTCTATCCTTTAAGAATTCCGGTATGGACTTGATCATTTCAAGCGTTTTGGTCTTTGGCATAGGTTCACTTGGAGATTCTTTTAAGAATAGGAAAAATACAACGGCCAGAGAAACTGAGATGGAAGCGAAAAAAAACAACACGCCATAATTGTGAGGAAATTTTGAGGCACTTAGTACGTACTTCACCACAAAGCCTGCCATAAACGAAAAAACACCTGCAATGGCTTGCCTTATTGGAAAGAAATAATACCTTTTTTCCCTTGGAACACTTTTGCCCAAAAGGTCAACGTAAGCGATACCAGCAAAAGATCCTGTTGTGGCAAAAAGTGTGATGGCGGTTAATATCAAAATAATTCCCCATATTCCAAGAGAAAAAACATAAAAAGTGGCAAGAGAAAGAAGAAAAATGGCGAACGATCTAGTCAAGATGCCGCCCATCAAATAGGGCTTTTTGTACTTTTGGGTTTTCAAGAAATTGGCAAAGAAAAGTTGGGTTATACTTGGCAAACCTAAAAGAATGGAAGATGCTATCCCAATAAGAAAAGATGAGTGATAAAGCTTATCCAAATAAGAAGGGATAACGGTATTAACGTTTATCATGGTGGATGCAAATGAAAGAAACGCCATGTGCCACCAAAAAGCGAAAGCTCCCAAAACAAAAACCCCCTTTGAATTTTTAAAATGGGCATTCTGAAATTTGTTCGCTTAACGTATGATAACATGAAAATAAACTTGTTTCCACTTATTTTCATTTCAAATTGGATAAATCTTTGAAGGCCTTTGAAGTACTTACCGAAGCATGTAATGTCTTTTGTAACATTTATACTTAAAACAAATGGAGAAATATTTCACATATTTTTAGTGGTATGTTAATTATTATTTAAAAAAATGATATTATAATTTTGAGCGGATGCTAAAAAAGCACTCTTGTTTTTTAAAGAATATTGTGAAAAAAATATCAAATAGAAATTGAACTATCGTGATATAAAAAATTTTATCTCAAAATTACCAAAATTCAGGAGGTGTTGAGAAATGGAGAAATACGAAGTTACAAAAACTCTGGATGTAAGAGGTGAAGTGTGTCCTGTACCTGATGTGGAAGCGAAAAGAGCTTTAAAAAAGATGAAGCCCGGAGAAATATTGGAAGTTCTTATCGATTATCCTCTATCCAAAGAAAGAATTCCGGCCAATTCCGAAAAAGCGGGGCACAAAGTTTTATCTGTAGAAGAAGTTGGCCCAAGCGAATGGAGAATCCTCATAGAAGTCAGGGGTAAAAACTAAGAGAAAAAGTAGAGGAGGATAAAAATGGAAGCGATAATTCTTGGATTGATAACTGGTTTAGCTTTTGGTTGGGTATTGCAACGTGGTAGGGTATGTTTTAACTCGGCATTTCGAGATCTCTATTTGATGAAAGATAATTTTCTGTTCAAAGCGATAACCCTTGCTATGGCAATAGAATTGATCGTTTTCCCCTTGATGGCACAATTTGGATGGATAAGAATGAACCCGAAACCATTTAATCTGCTGGGTCAGATAATAGGAGGGTTGATTTTCGGAATGGGAATGGTTTTAGCCGGAGGTTGTGCCAGTGGAACAACGTACAGAGTTGGAGAAGGAAACACGACATCCTGGGTTGCGGCTCTTACATACGCCCTCACGGCAACAGCGGTAAAACACGGAGGATTGAATTGGTTTTTAAAATGGGTCTCTCCTTTCACTGTTAAGATAACGCCCACAACATCTGCAAATCTCTACGATAAAAAAATCGGCCCCACCCTGGCTACTCTTTTCCATGTGAACCATTGGATTATAGCGTTGATATTCTCGGGGCTACTCCTGTGGTATGTTTTTGGAACTAAAACATCAAAACGACCGGATGCAAAAATGGGATGGAAAGCAATAGGACTATGGCTTGTTCCGATAGCGGCTTTTGCATTTTGGTCAAGTTACATTACAGGTAGACATTACGGTCTTGGAATAACTGGTGGTTGGGTAAGTATAACTCAGGCTTACACGCAAGGACACTTGATAAATTGGGAAGGCGCAGAGGTTTTAGGAATAATCATCGCAGCCTTCATTTCAGCTCTTATTTCAAAAGAATTCAAATTCAGAGTGCCTAAAAGAGGTATTGTTTACCTTCAAACGGCCATAGGTGGTGCATTTTTGGGATTAGGCGCTTCACTCGCTTTTGGATGTAACATCGGTAATTATTTTACGGGCATACCACAACTTGGAATTGGTTCAATAGTGGCCGGCATATGTTTCATCCTTGGTAACTGGTTTATGACATGGATTATTTACGGGAGGTCATGAATATGAAAATCACAATTCAAGTTATGAATCCACCTTATACGTATGAGGATTTAGATACGGCAATAAAGATAGCCGATGAAGCTTTGAAAAGAGGACACGAAGTAAAAATATTTCTCTTTTGCGATTCGGCGTTGGCTTCGAATAAATTAGTTAAACCTGTAAGGCAGGACAGAAATATTCCAAAGACTTTGAAAAAGATGATAGCTGAAAAAGGGCTAAAAGTTGATATATGCGGAATATGTATGGATTACAGAGGGGTAACCAAGGATATGATCATCGAAGGTGCTGTACCTAGCGGCGTTCCGGAGCTTGCCGAGCTGATATACGAATCGGATAGATTCATAAGCCTTATGGCTTAAAAGGAGATGAGGGCTGTGGAAAAGAAAGTACTTTTCGTTGTCTACCAGGCACCGGTGGGATCCATATGGACGAATGAAGCGTTTAGAACGGCTTTTGGAATGTACGGCGAAGATATAGAACCAGCCGTCTTGCTCATGGAAAGCGCATCAGCTTCTTTGTCTGCCGACACAAAGCCGGAAAGTTTGAATTTGCTTCCAATTAAGATAGTTCATAGATTCATAAAAAGGTATGAAACACCGGTTTACGGGGTAAAAGAGCATATTGAAAAGTACAAGGTTAAAAATATAGATGAAAATTTCGGAGCAAAGATCATAAACGAAAGAGATTTAAGTGACTTTTTTCATTCGTTTGATTACGTGATATACATGTGAGAGGGTGATAAAAATGGCGCTTGTTTTGATAAAGTATGGATTTGATAATCCAGCTGAGAGGATAAAGCTAAACACAACTAAGGAAGAAGACAGCGTGGTGTTAATACAAAACGGTGTTTTTTGGGCTCTCAAAGAAGAGATCGAAAAAAAGGTTAAGGGGAAAATTTATGCCATTAAAGAAGATTTTTTAGCAAGGGGCTACTCGGAAAAGGACTCGCATGTAAAACTCATAGATTACTCTTCTTTTATGGACATAATAGAAAAAGAAGAGAAGTTCATAGGCTAGAAAGAAGGAAAGAAAGATGAAAAAGTACACTGACACAAATGAATACATTTTGATAGAAGGCAACGTGGGAACTGTTGGAATAACAAAGCAAAAGCTCGATGAATTAGGCGATATAGTTCATGTAGATCTTCCATCACCTGGAAGAGAAATAAAAAAAGGTGATACACTTTTCTCGATAGAGGCCATAAAAACCGAAAACGATATCCCCTCACCGATAAGTGGGAAGGTTATATCTGTAAATGAAGAAGCGGAAAACAATCCGGAAATTCTCAACACCGATCCAGAGGGAAAAGGTTGGCTGTGCAAGATCGAATTAAGCAATCCGACGGAAATAGAAGAGTTAAAGGATGAGGAATAAAGCCTTAAGAAGGCATCACCATCATCGAAATTGGTGAAAAGAAAGCCACTGCCGTGTATAATATATGACGTGATTTATCATAAAAAGGAGGCGCTAGATTTATGACATACGATCTTTTCGTTGTAGGGGGAGGACCAGCCGGGTATGTGGCTGCTATTAGGGCTTCCCAATTGGGAATGAAGGTTGGTATAGCCGAAGATAGATTTTTGGGCGGTACATGTACAAATGTTGGTTGTATTCCCACAAAGGCATGGCTCGCATCCTCCGAACTCTTCGATGAAATTAAAAGAGCTCAAAAGTTTGGAATAAGCGTTGAAAATCCAGGAATAGATATTAAAAAAGTGGTTTCACGCACAAATAGGGTTGTGTTGAGAAACAGAAAGGGAATTGAGTTTCTTCTTAAAAAGAATTCCGTTGATTTCTTCAACGGGCATGCAGAAGTTAAAAGCACAAATAGGGTAAAAATAGGAGATAAAGAGGTAGAATCTAAATATCTGCTCCTTTCTCAAGGCTCACATCCTATAAAATTCCCTCCATTTGATGTTGATGGAGTTCTAACAAGCGATGAAATTTTTTCGATAAATGAAATCCCTCAAAAGTTGTTAATAGTCGGTGGTGGCGTTATAGGAGTGGAAATGGCAACTTTCTTTTCCTCCTTCGATTGCCAAGTTACCATCGTGGAGATAATGGATCACATTCTTCCGGCAATGGATGAAGATGTGGTGGAAGTTGTTTCCAACTCTTTGAAAAAACGTGGAATACAGCTTCATGTCAAAACCAAGACTCTCTCCGTGGAGAAAAAGGAAGACAAGTACCTTGTCACCTTTGAAGGAGAAGAAAAGTTTGAAGACGAATTTGACAAAATACTTTTAAGCGTTGGAAGAAAATCAAACGTTTTTGACGATGTGAAATCGCTTGGAATAGAATTGGACAAGAGAGGAAATGTCATAACGGATCTTAGCATGAGAACAAACATAGAAAATATATATGCCGCAGGAGATATAAATGGAAAATACATGTTGGCACATGTGGCATCACGTGAGGGTATTGTAGCGGTAAGCAATATGAATGGGAAAAAATCGGAGATAGATTACAGAGCCGTGCCAAGCGTTGTCTTCTCGAAGCCAGAGATTGCAATGGTGGGTAAAGGAGAAGATGAACTGAAAAAGGAGGGAATAGAGTACAAAAAGGGTGTCTTTCCGATGAGTGCTCTTGGAAGGGCTCGAACTTTGGAATCAAATGAAGGATTTGCCAAGATACTTAGCGATAAAAACGGAGTGATACTTGGTTTAACCGCAGTTGGCCCGATGACAACGGAAATTCTCATGGAAGGTGTTTTAGCAGTCCAAAACGAATTTACACTCGAAAAGCTTGTTGAACACATTCATCCTCATCCAACGATATCCGAAATAGTGATGCAGAGCGCAGAAGATGCGTTGGGAATGCCAATAGACAAGTGAAACGTAGTGGCACGTGGCTTTTATGCGGAAGCGGAAGCTACGCGCCACTACATTATTTTTCAAAAGCCTCTTTTACCGTATCGGGAAATCGAGTGGAAATTGCCCGCGCGATATCGTATCTCCTGCATTTTATAGCTTCCTTAAACAACATCGATAAAATTTCCAAAGAAGAAGTTTTCTCAAATCCTTTTTCAAGGTAGTCAATATCAGAGGTGGCTTCGTACATGATTTTGTAATACTCCTCCGGAAAATGATCTTTTACCAACTTGGCTTTTTGAATGAGAATATCCTCGTAGTAATCTTTTAACTGTCCAACTATTAAGTCCGTTTTGATGACGTTCAAAATGGTTTTGCAAAATTCAATAATGTCTTGGGGACTAGAGGCATGTTCGAGACTGGCTATTCTATCTATGTAATAGCCTTCTATTTCATTTACGGCTTCAGAAGCGTAAAGAGCAACGTCCTGGTTATCACTTGAAAGAAAATACACGAGAACTTTCATATTTTGTTTCACTTCAACTCCTTTTTTCACCAACTCCTTCAATTCCAATATGGCTGCTTTCTTTTGAGCGGCGCTTCCAAGCTTTGATATAACCCTCAGCGGCATGCTTTCCAGATATTTTGAGCTTCTAAACTTTTCATTCCTTTCAATTAACGAGTCTGGTAATTTGGAAAAGGCGTCTTTCTTCACCCAGATAGGTACAAAAAGTCCAAGGGGATACGTTAAAATGGCTATAACCACAGATGAAATGTCGCGATGAATCGCGTAAAGAAGTAGGACGTTAAGCGCACCTATAACGAGATTCCACACGTTTACGTGTTTGATCATCAAGTAAACATTTGCAATGCCAACAATGCCGTTAGCAATTGACAGAAATTGATACTTTACCTTCGTACTTATTTTTGAGTCTATTCGCTATCAACTCCTTATTTTTTTCATCGCAAACGGAAAGCAACACTTTCAGCGTTACCTTTCCATTTTCCTTTCTTAGAACTGTTACAAAATCATCTTTTCTGAATTCTCGAATCACACTTTTAAAAACTTCCTTACTCACTTCTAAACACAATATAGAATATGGTATTCCAAATCTCTTTTTCCTTTCGGCGTAATCTTTTTTCATCTTATCAAAATAATCTTCATCCCAGGTGCCATCAGTCATTCTATGTTGGGAAACGAATTGAGAATCCATCACTTTGGCATTTTCTATGTTCGCATGAAACCATTGAGCAAGGGCACGTAAATGTTCGGCGAATTGACGTGAAAGCTTGTCAACATCTTCCACAACTATTACCCCATCATTATTTTTAGGATCTCCTATTAAAACCGCAACCCATGGTTCGTACTCTTCTATCTCATTGGAGAGAAGAACATCTGAAATAAGGGCTGCTCCGTTTTCAAAGGCATTCTTTATTACCAAAGAATCTTCAAGTTTCAACGAATTTGGAAGGTATCTCCTTCCTTTGCCGACGAAGAACCTCAAATACCCGTTGTTTTCCCTATAGATAGATATTGATTTAACACCGAAAACTTCGGAAATTATTTCCACAAATCTGGAAAACATTTCCTCTACATCAAAGATTTCCAATTCGCGCAGGCGTTGAAAGACAAGGGAAAGCCCATTTCCCTCCAAAAACAAGTTTCCTTTAAGGTTTTCAAGCGTTTGTTTCATTTCTCCAATCGTGTTCTTTAAATCCAGAATTTTTTCTTCTTTTTCTTCTTTCTCACGCTCAAGCTTTAAAATCTTTCTTTTGTGTGATTCCCCCACTATTCCCAACAAAGAACCAAAGATGGCGGCTACAAGGAGTGAAGAAGAAAAAAGAAATGGGTTCACTGGCATTTTTTGAATGTAAAAGGAAAACATAAGAACGATTATAAATTCAACAGACGTCATCAAAAAAGCATCCAAACCCCACCATGCGCTTGCAAGAAAAATCGTTATCCAATAGGGATTAAACGAATATCCCACAAAGCCTTTGTGCTTGCCAAATACATCTATTAAAAAAATTGCCAAACTTAAAGCGCTCGTTTCCAATAAGAGCTTCACATCTTTATGTTTTTTCATTCTTCCACACCTTTACCTTCCCACTCTTTAATGTGCTCTTTTGTCTTGTATATTCCACGTATATGAGCGAATCGTATTTTTTGAAAAAAGTGTACATCAAATACACCGTTCCTATCATGAAAGCAACTGTAAATCCTAAAGCGGGATAAGATTTCGTAGTTAAGATGGAAATCACAAAATTCGTTACAAAAGTTAACAAAGTCGCACGGTAGGCTATCTCTCTAAAATCAAAGTAAAAAACTATGAGCAAAAAGAAAAGAAAAAACGCGTTAAAAGTGGCTCCCAAGATCCCGAGTCGTAGTATTTTCAAAGATTCTATTGGCAAGTTCAAGTAAATTACAAGCGGAAAACTCATTATCATCCCCACAAAAGAAGAAGCTATTTGAACTGCAAAAACCGTTAAAATAGCGTGATGGAGATACATGTCCATAAGTTTTTTTCTTTTTTTAATCTCTTCTAAAGTACCGTTACGTTCCAACAAATCGTAAAAAGCTTTGTATTGCTCGTAAAATCCGACTTCTACGTTTATTACAAACAATATCATGGTAGGTATCACGAAAAGGTATGAAATGAACATGGGTATATCGTAAAGTGGGGCAAGCCTGTATCCGTCGTAAAAATTTCTTCCAATCATGATCCAAGCTATGAAATCGTCAATCCAAATAGAAGAGTAGTAAAACACGCCAACTAACATATTTTCCCAGTATTTTCTAACCTGCGAAAAGATCTCAAACGAAATGCCATTGCTCTTAAGGTTTTTGAAAATTATGAAGTGTAAAGCGTAAACGATAAATCCAATTCCGATATCATACAAGAAATAAGTCCATTCTTCATTCAAATGAAGTAGTGAAATTGTAACCAATGAAAATGAATTTCCAAGGACAAAAGCCAAAATAAGGTAAGAAAATTTTTCTATCATTGAAGCGTAAATGACCTGTATCCATAAAACTGAAAGGGTAACGAAAAGGTATGAAGAGAAAAGTATTTGATAGAATCTATAGTCATGATGGAAAAGGTAGAAAATCACAGAAATGCTTAACGATATCACAAATACCAAGAAGATATTGGCAGAATACTCTTTGTATACTCTTTTGACATCTTTCATGTAAACTAGATCCGAAATCCTTCTGTTTATAACGAAACTGAGAAAACCGTCTATGATGGTTGAAAATATGAAAGCATAAGCCAGGGAAATTCTAAAAAAACCTATGTTCAACCCGAACAAAAAATGTTGAATGAAAAAGACGTTTAGAGACATGATCAGCCACGGGCCAGCCGAAATCAGGGCGGAGTAAAGTAGCGCAAGCGTCGTGCTTGTAAGGGTATCTTTCACCAACATTTTTTGAAGTTTAAAGCCTATGCCAGCCAAAACGATCAGCCTTTCTCAAAATACTTTTATCTTCATAATGCGAGAAAACATTTCTATAACGTACAAATTCGAATGGTGGTACTTGTACAGGATCTTTCCTCCTTCTAAATTCACCTTTTCGCTCGTTCTAAAGAAAAAATAACGCGGAAGATCACAACCATAAGGCAATAAAACGTCTATCTCATCTTTTTCTCTTTTATAAATTGGAACCTGGGTAAAATAACTTTTAAATATCTCGGCAGCCTCGTAAGCGTAATGATTTTCAAGCCATGGGTAATAATTTTTCATCGTGAAAAGGAATTCTTCCATGCTTCTCTTCATCTCTTGCCAACTTTTGTGAAGGGGATTTCTATCTGGGGAAAAGAGATCATCTGGATGGAAAAAGTACTGATAGGTTCCAAAGTTCATAACGGCAGAGATGGAATCTTTTAAGAGACGAGATACAGGGTAGTATCCGGCTGTGGTTCTCGGCAATATGACCGTACCATCGATTATTCCGTATTCACCAAATGTTCCGGTACTATCGTATGAAGTGCCAACTAATTTCAAAGAGGGAAAAACACTTTTAAGAGCCTTTAATCCTTCTTCATCTATCATGTTATTTGGAGCTATAAAACTTACCGGCCTGTAATCGTTACCAGACACCACTTTCATGAAAGTGGCCAGAGCTTTATATGCGTTTTTCAAATTCGAAAAAGTCCAGTTTCTGGAAATCGGAGATTGGTGATTGTAACCATGAAGCCCCAAATTGTATCCATCTTTTTGAACACTTTTCATCTCAAGAAGTGGATACGGTGTAAGAAGAAAGGCAGAAAAATCGTAAGGCCATTTCTTTTTTCCATTGTAACTGGTAACAACGGCGGTGGTGTACTTCAAATTCATTTCTTTTCCTATCTTTTCTATATCTTTCCACCAGATATTGTAGTAAAAATCCCCATCCGTTACATCTCCAAATTCCTTTGTTATCATCTCTCTCTTTATTCCATAAGAGGGAAGTGGAAAATCGTCTATGAAAACAGTATAGGAATTTACCACAGACTGAATCGAGTTCCTCACGCTCGCCATGAGAACTTGAAGAAAAAGTCCCCTTAAAGATTTATCCTTACTCATCTTTACAGGGTAAAAGATGAGTTTTCCTTTTCCAATATTCAAGGACCAAACTAATGGTATTTTCTTCTCTGAAGACCAAATCAACACTCGGGAGTTCTTATAAGGCTTAACAACGCTTAAGGTTGTCGAAATTGGCATGTGGAAATCTGGTGGCAATGGAAAAACGTCCTGACTCACATCGGCAGATTTAACATAAATTTCTTCGCTGCCGCTCCCCAAAATCATCACCACTCCACCGGAAGAAATGTAATTCATCAACAACGAGCTTTTAATCGGTAATTTACCATTCACTTCTACAACCGCCATGTAGCGTTCAACGTAATCAACTGGAACGCTAGAAATATCGTAAGGGAGTAAAGCGTAATCCAAAGATCTTTCGATATTTTCGTCCTTTCCCATTAGAAGTATTCTATTTTGCATTTTTAAGCTTCCAATTATAAAAGCGGAAATGAGTTTTGAAAAGTCCAAAACAGCGTTTCCGCTTGAATCGAAGATGAAATTGAAGAGAGCAATGCCACCATTTGTTCCAAGAGTGATAAGAGGGTAAGTTTTTCCATCAACTTGCGCGCTTTCTATAACATCGACATTCTTTGAAAAAACGGTGTAGAGTTCCAAGCCTCGTTTTCCGTAATCTGGTGTGTGATGAATGTATTCTCGATCAAATTTCAAGTTCTCAATTTTTGCCTCTTTCCAACCACCCCTGTAAGAAATTCCCAAGAAGTTGTAAACTGCGTTTAATTTTGATAGAGAAACAAGCTTTCCGCTTTCGTCTTTAGAAGCTCCTATGTTGTTTATAATGAAAAGCTTTCCACCCTTCATCAGGAAAAATGACAATTTTTTAAGGTACTCTTCTGGATTTTTCATTCTTGAAGAATAGTAACAACTCACAACAAAATTGTATCCTTTCAAAGACAATTTGGTGGCTTCCACATCAACAAGTTTGTAATTTTCGTTATCAGCCTTAAGTACTGGCACAATGTAATTTTTCAGAATAGAAAGGCCATAACCATTCTCAGAGCCTTTGTACAACAAAAGTGTGTTAGAAAAAGCGCTGATGAAAAAAGATGCCAACAGAACAAGAAAAAGAATTTTCGTCTTCATAACATGATTCACTCCCCTTGAATGCCAGGAATGACATTCAAATTGTTCAACTTCATATTGCTCCTGGCAGCGTAAGGCACAAGACCACTTTTTCTCGCAAGTTCCACGTAATCTTCAATTCTTTCCATATTTTCACCGCTGTAACCGCTTCCATCGTCAACGTAATCTACTGAAAGCACCTCTACACCATTTTCAATAAACGGTTTTATCTCATTCAAAATTGAAGAATAATACGATGTTCTTCTTTTACGCGTTTTCAAATAAAATAGGCTCTCCACGCTTAGGTAATTCACCAAATTCACGATTGAGTGGTCAAAGTCGTATAGGTCGTAAGCATTTAGTATGGATATCTTTTCCTCACTTCCTAACCATTTTCTTACATCTTTTAAAAGCGTCACCATTTCACCTGCATGCTTCTTTTCATCTTGAAATGATTTGTAAGCGTCTACACCATCCAGATAAACCCCATCAAAACCGGCATTTTTTATCTTACTCACGTATTGATGCATCGCATTTTCCCATATCGGGTTGTCAAAATCCAAAATCAGGTGTTCGCCACGCCACCTTGTGTCATCATTTCCAACAAAAGTGGCATTTTTTATTTTGTTCCAGTAAAACCTCCATTCCTCAGCGTAACCAACGTTCATGTAAGCCAGCACGATCTTTCCTCCGCTCTTCATCTCTTCAACTTCCGTTGCATTTAAGGCTTTAGAGTCACTTCCATCGTAGGAATAGTCCACCACAACGATGTTGAAATTCGTTTTGGATATAGAAGAGGGTGAAAAATTTTGAAATTGGCATAACCACGTTTTCGCATTTTCAGTCTTATTGGCCTTTGCGCATCCACTTAAAATTAAGATCGTAACGACAAAAAAGACCGTTAAAATGTATTTGTAATATCTCATCATTCTTATTTTATCACGTTAACAAGTGCCACCTTTCACTTTTTTATCTCTACACCCTTTATCATATACGCACTGAAGTGGCAAAAGATGATAAAATATCAGTTAAGAGGTGAAAAGTGTGAGCAAGCGTCAAATTATTCTCTTTGTCGTCTTTTCATCGTTGGCCATAGTGTTTGTCCTTTTGATCAACGGAAGGAGAAGTATGGAATTGAGGGGTGATAAGCCTATCGATTTCGTTTACGCGATAGAAGATTTAGACGCTGCAATGAATTTTGGAAATGAAAGCGAATCTTTGAAATATTTCAACGCGCTTCTGAACACACAAAAACTGATAACTCAAAGGGCGGAAGAGCTTTACAAGCTGGGCATGTGCAACGAAAAAATCGTTGAATATCTCATGGCAAACGATCCAAAATTCATACTTAACAACGCTTCTTTAGAGGAAAAAGCAAAAGCTGAAAAGATCATAGAATTGGTGTACGGTGGCAAAAAGTGAAAGTTGGGATTGTGGTCGAAGGGACCTACCCGTATATAACCGGTGGAGTTTCTTCGTGGTTACAAACGTTAATAGAAAACCTCCCTGACATCGATTTTAAGATAATCTACCTTGGACCAAAGGAAGAAGAAAGAGCATTTGCCTACGAAATCCCTTCTAACGTCTCGGAAATATGGTCTCAATCTCTCTTTTCTCAGTTTCAGAACAAAAATAAAAAGTTGAAAAACGCTTCACTTCTTTCGATGAAGATAAAGCGCCTAATAGATATAAACTGGTCAAAAAGGATTGAAGAAACGCGAGAAATACTTCATTTAATCCTTGAAAACGATTTTTTAGAATTTCTAAAAAGTAGGGAGTTTTGGGATGCAATGGTTGACGTCTATGAGCGCTATTTCTCAGATGAAGGATTCACCAGATATTTCTGGACCGTCAAAGGATTTTTTTTGCCTATAGTGAACTCATTTTCCATAGCTCCGCCGCCAAAATGTGATATTTACCATGCCATCACGACAGGTTACGCTTCGCTAAAAGCCATCAGGGGAAAGTATGAATACAATTCGAAGATGATCGTGACGGAACACGGTATTTACCATCGCGAAAGAGAAAGAGAGATAATAACTTCAAGGCTAATTCCAGAGATTTATAAAACCCCATGGATAGAACTTTTTAAACTTATAAGTGCTGTTTCCTACGAGGAAACTGATCTGTTGACGACGCTTTTCAAAAAAAATCAGCAATTTCAACTCGAATTAGGGGCCAGTAAAGAAAAAATGCGAATCATTCCAAATGGCATAAACGTTGAGAAGTTCAACGTGAAAAGGGTTTCTCACTTCACTTTTATAATAGGCTTTGTTGGACGTGTAACGGAAATAAAAGATTTGAAAACGGCTTTTAAGGCTGTAAAACTGGTATCAACCGAGGTAAAAGATCTCAAATTTCTTCTAATAGGGCCGACAGACGAAGAACCAGAATATTACGAATTTTGTTTGGAATTAGTTGAAAGTTTAAGACTCCAAAATGTGGTTGAATTCGTGGGAAAGGCAAATGTTTTGGATTATTATCCTCTCATCGACGTTTTAATTTTGAGTAGTATTTCGGAAGGTCAACCCTTGGTGATCCTCGAGGCCATGGCAGCTGGCATCCCAGTTGTCGCCACGGATGTCGGAGCGTGCAGGGAGCTTCTTGAAGATGAAAATGGTCAAAGCGGATTCGTGGTACCGCCTAAAGATTACACCAACCTCGCCAACGCCATTTTAAAGCTTTACAACGATAAAGAACTTTCTCTTGCATTTTCTAAAAATGGCAAAGAAGTGGTAAGGAAGAAATACACTCTGGAGAAGATGATAAATTCGTATAAAAAACTTTACGAAGATGCCATAAACAAGCCTTCAAACTAAAATGATGATCCCTTTAAAACGAATTTCACCCATTTCTTAAGCTTTTGAACATCCTTTATTTTGGAAACAAAAACCATGTTTATTCCCTTTTCTTCCGCGCTTAAGGAAGAAAAACCTTTCGATTTAAATTGAGAAACCAAATCGTCCGTTGAAATACTCTTTCCTTCAAACAAATACACGACAATCTCCCCCACACTTTTTGTCACTCCTTTTACCAATACGATAGAGATATCGTTTACCCTTATTGAAGTGATACTCACGTTGTTAAGATGGTAAATCATCTTCCATACTTCTATTTCCATCGCACTTGGTGGAGTATTTATAACTTTAAATTTTTCTATAACTTTTTCAAAATAAAAAGCGGGAACTTTTTTTATCGAATTGTACGTTATCGTTAATTGACCATTCGCACGTTGAACGTTAAGTTTTACAAGTAAAAAAGATGGCTTCAAAAAAATGCCCACGTAAGTGGCGCTCTTGTTTTTTACTTCTACTTTGTAAGCTTTATTTCCGTTATAATCGACAACCGCCGTAGACAATTCAGTTGGTGTTGAAGCGAGACATTTCATGAATTTTCTTTCCATATCGACTATCATAGCCGGGGATCTTTTCATTTCATTTTCAAAAACCACGTACGTCTTCCCATCCAGATAAGCCCACTCAAAAAAATCGGGAGCCACAACTTTCACTATTTCGTTGTATCCTTTTCTTAAAATTTTTTCGTAACGCACCTTCGTACCCTTTTCAGATTGCTCTACAACTATTCTCTGTCCTTCTACAACCTGCGAGGCGTAAGCCGAAATTATGTTTTCTCTCAAATCTCCAAACACGCTTACGCTTAAAGCAAAAAAGACCACAATTAAAAACCACACGTTTTTACTCAAAATTGATCACTCACATCTTTTATGTGAATCATGTAAGTGAAATCGTTACTTCTATTACTTCTTTCAACGCTCGGAGAGGCTGCTGAAGTGCTCTTCAACATTTCAATGCCCCTGGAAGCTACACGTTGGTACACTTTCTGATTACTTGTAAAGGGCTTCCAAACGAAAAAAGCACCTATTGCTATTACGGCTGCGGTTGAGACGCTTGCCATGTACAATTTTTTAAGACTCTGCCGTTTCTTAACTTTTGAAAGCACCTTTTCTTTTAATTCACTTGAAGGAACGTAATCAATCCTCGCTTTCATAAAGCTTTTCACATTTTTGTACCTTTCAACGAAAATACGACATTCATTACAGTGTTTTAAATGCTCTTCAAAGGCTTTTTTTTCTGCGGGGGTCATTTCACCATGTATGAATTTTTCTCTATACTCATTACAATTCATCTCTCACTCTCCCCACTTTCGTTTCTTCTTTCCAATATCGCTTTTAATTTCTCTCTCGCATAGTGTAATCTGCTTTTCACCGTGCCTACAGGTTTTTCAACCACGGCTGCGATTTCAGCATAACTCATATCTTCTATTTCCCTTAGCGTTATGAGAAGTCTATCCTCTTGTGATAGAGCCTCAATTGCCTTTCGTATTTCTTCCTCAGAGATTTCCTTCAAAAACTCATCCGACGGTTTGTTTTCTTCCACCGGTTCCAAAAAGCTTTTTTCGTCATCTTCCTCGAGTCCAAAACTCGTCAAGATCTCCTTTTTTCTATGCTTTTTTGCGCGCATATCTTTACACACGTTAACGGTTATACGGTATATCCACGTCGACAAAGAAGAATCTCCTCTGAACTTTTTAATGTTCTTGTAAACCCTTATGAAAACTTCCTGAACGACGTCTTCAACGTCATCAACGCCAAGATAAGATTTCGCTATTCTTCCTATCCTGTTCACGTGTTGAGCGTACAGTTTTTCGTAAGCTTCTGCCTTTCCTTTTTTTAAATCTCTTATAAGTTTTAACTCATCCAAGTGATTACCACCTATCACCACGTATTGGACTAAAAGCACCTCAAATAAGTTCAAAAAATAAAAATCCCCGTTACGATTAACGGAGATCTTTAATCAAAATAAAAATTCTCATTTTGCTTGTTGAAGGGATCTTATCTTTTTTATCAATCTCGCTTTTCTCCGTGCCGCTTGATTTTTATGAATGGCCCCGCTTTTGGCGGCTTTATCTATTTTGGAAAAAGCCTCACTTATCTTGTCTTGAAGATCTTCTTCACCATTTTCAGCAGCACTCAAGGCCTTTTTCACTGCGGTTTTGAATTTGCTTTTTGCAATTTGATTCATCAGTCTTTTTCTTTCCGAAGCCCTCGCACGTTTCTTGGCGGATCTCGAATTTGCCATCTGCCATCCTCCTTTCATTTCACGCGTGATATTTTACCATATAGCCACTAAAAATTCAAGCCAATCTTGTACACGAGACCATTTTTTAAATGATCATAAGCGATCCTTACCTCAAACTTAAATTCGCTGTAAAAAAGGGAATCGAAATTAAAATCGCCCTGAAGTCCAATTTGAAAATCGTGATTTGTTACGTTGAAATTCGAAAACTGCAGAAGATCTACGCTTTTGAAACCAAGTGTGCCAGTTAAATTGTACCATCCAACTTCCATTCTTGGAAAAGAGATGGCTTGCAGAAGATCCACACTGGAATTTTTGTTTCTTATTCCAAGGCTTGAAACTATTCCAAATAACGGAAAAGAAGTGCTAACGGACACATCATGAGTTGGCGTTGACGCTTTTAAAGGTGAAAAATTCATATTCCATACGCAGGAAAAAGAATTTACCCCCATGGAATTATTAGGTACGAAAGATGGATCAAAGACGTATTCGCCACTGAAGTTAAAGTCATCGGTGATTTTCTTTCCTTCTTTTTTTACGGTGTATTCAATTTCAGGGTAAAGAAGAGCATCTCTTCCCCACATCACAAAAGATACTGGTATGGATAAAGTCGCGTCTATTCTCTGTTTTTGCAAACTCATTAAACCTTCCAACTCTAAATTGTACTTCCCGTAATTCACCATCCCCACCGCAAGGCTATCCTCTGTACTATCGGTTGAAAGCAACGCCAGCGCGTAAAAGTTGTTCCATCCCAGCTTATCTCTTAAGATATCAAAACCTACAACGCTGTACTTTGCTTTAAGATTTGTGGAAGAAGCGCTCGAAAAAGAAACACCTGGTATCAATCCCTTCGCTACAGTTTCAAAAGGGGAATGATAAGTTTTTGATTTTTCTTCAACGTTCAGGTATATCTCGGTTAAATTCAAACTATTTTTATACTCTTTTCCACTCCAATCAAAATAGTCTACCTTCTTTAAAGTGGAAGCCCATCTGTCCAGGACAAAAAGGTTGTATCCATTCTCCGTGTAAGAAGTGTAGAAGAGTTTATTTCCACTCAAAAGCGGCGAAAAAGCTCCAAGCTCGACGTTGGTAACCTGATAAAATTTCTTTTCAACGGTATCGAAGAAGTAAACGTTAAAAACACCGTTTTTATTGGCGGGAGAAGCTGAAAAGAACACGTATCTCCCATCTTCACTGACAAACGGATCCATTTTCAAATAAGGACCGCTTATTATCTTTTTTACTTTTCCATCTTGGAAAAGCTCGTATATATCTTCAAAATTTCCATCGTAAGCCGAGAAGTAAATATCGCTTTCATGAGCTGTCATTGAGGTTATCACCAGTGGCGAAAGGTGCATCAAAGTTTTAAACGTTCCACTTTTTAAGTTATACTCTCTTACAGCATAAAGTCCACCATCTTCTTTCGAATAAGCCAACATATCATTCGTTACCCACACAACATCAAGTGGAGATCTCAGTGGAAGTTGAAAAATGGAATGTTTCTTCAAATTAAGTACAAAGCACACACTTTGATTGACAAAGCCTTCGTCTTTTGGTACGAATCTAACGAATGCAAGCTTTTGTCCATCTGGAGATATTGCCATAGATCTTACGTATCCCCCTTCGTATAAAAAACCACCCAGAGAATAAACATTCCGCTCAGTTGAATTTGAAATATCAAATTCTTTTATTCTCGGAATATCGCTGGAAGACTCAGAGTAAAAGAAGATGCTTTTACCTGAAAGCGCGCTAACAAATGCGGTCCATCTACCGCTGTGAGTCAATTGAGTTCCTACTATCTTTTCGCCTACTCTTGAAAGCTGTGAATTCACTTCCTTTTTCACATCGCTTATCCAATTATCAACCAATTTTGCAAAAGGAAGTTTTGTGGCCTTCGAAAAAGCGTTCGCCACTCCGAGAATATGATGAGATGAAAGAATATTTACCGCTCTTTTTAGAGTTGCGCTTCCAAATGTGGAAGAGATGTACCTAACAAAACTTCCTCCAATTATGTATGGAGCGCCCATTGGGTACCAGCCATCCGAATTGTAAGTGGCAGCGCCTCCAAAACCGTTAAACCTTTTAGAAAGCACTAAACCCTTGAGATACATTTCAAACATCGGATCGTTGAGGCGTCCCTTTTCTTTGTTGAAATGTGTCTCTGAATATTCTGCCAATCCTTCTTGAAGGTAAGCCGGTATAAATGCCGAATTGTAAACGGTTGAAAGCGGATTTCCATAAACTCTGACTTGAGGAAGGCCTCCCATCTGAGTGAGCAAGATGTGGGTAAGTTCATGAGTGAAAACAAAATCAACCCAATTTCCAACGCTTTGCGTGAAAAAGGCCCTTTGGGAAGAATTGAGAAATATGTATATAACGTTGTCTACTGGATCTGCAGCTGAATTTACCAAACTGGTGTCGTTTTCAAAGACAACGGTTAATTTAGAAAAAGGCTGAACGTTGTAAAAATCGGTGATTTTTTTGTATATGTCGTCACAATTCTTCAAGAATTGGTAAACGGCCCACTCGCTGGATGGTTCGTACACAACGTTAAGGTATTTCGTTGAAACGACCTTGTATGATACATTTGGATTGGAAATTAGAGGAACAAAAGGGTTCATTGCTCCATAAGAAATCACCATGATTCCAATCAAAAATGCCGCCAGCGTTAACGATCGTCTCAACATTTTCATTCTTCTTCACTTCCTCACTTCTAGAGAAATTTTGAAGGTCTTACTTTGATGAGGACCAACGTTGAATTTCCAAGCAGGTGTTAACGATGTTCCCTGATAGACCTTTTCAAATCCTCCTTCTGAATACGAAATGGTGTACACTGGATAAACGAAAAATTCGGCTTTTTCACTTACCTCCAAATTAACGTGAACGCCTTCATACTCTGCATTAATTTGAACTTCATTTGCACTAAACGTGCCTTTGTAAGAAGCGTGGTGTTTTTCTCCATTCCATTCTAAATACCTATCATCCGCAGATGGTGCCATCAAATTGCACATCATTTCGCTTCCAAAATGAAGTTCCACAGTGTTTGAAGAGTCATTCGTTATCTCGTAAGAAACTTCAAGAGAGTTCCCTTTTAATTCAAATTCCTTTTTCACGCTTATTGGTACCCAATCTGCTCCTATCCAAACGTGTCCGTGCCTTAAAAAGACGTTATTTTTTACCAATTCGTATGGCTGATTGACGAAATCGCCCTGTTCAGGATATCTCGAATTCGAATAACCATCTAGGGTGAAGTTCTTCCCGAAAAAATGGTCAATATAGGAGAACCTCTCGTACCAATCCGTGCTCAAAAACTCTTCCAAACCTTTTTCCTTTGTTAGAATCACATCGTGAATCGTCTTAGATTTTCCCTCTTTTTCCATTTCTTCATGCGTTATCGCTTTGGAAATCCATTCGTGGTAAACTTCGTATCTTCTGGTCAATGAGTTTATCAAATTAAACTCAGCCTTTCTGAGATCCAATTCCAAAACCCGTGCACCATAATCTACATCCACCACCACGCTTATATCTTCATTTTTAAGTAAAACTTCATCAAATCCATCTTTGTCATAATCAAGCATCTCTATTCTCTCGCCACTTTCATTGCTTGATTTTTCCAATTCTTTCTCAGCTTTTATGAGATGTTTATAAACGGCAGCTCTAAGATGGGGGAGATAAAGACCTCCAAAGACACCGTGCCAATAAACGTCATTGCATTGTCCTTTCCAGTACTCGTCCAACACTTCGGGAGGCACACTTTGAACTTTTTTTATTTTTTCATGAATGTGAAGAAACTTCTTGTGCATTAAATTAGATTCAGTGTACTTTGCCAAAAACGTTCTCCACATTCCTCCCTTTAAAAACATTTCCATGTTTTCGTACTTATTTTCTTTCTTGAGTGAAGAAACAAGCGATTCAAACTCAGCTTTTGCCCTGGTGGGAAGAGCCCATTCCATCATTTCACTGTAAGAAGAAATTGGAAGGTAAACCCGTCCTTTAGAAGGAAATCTATCAACGTATTCAGAAAACGTAATTGTTTTAAGCCATTCTTCATTTTCTTCCAGGGCTGAAAAGAATTCATCTAACCAACCCTCATTGTAAACTCGTTCATAAGTCCCGGGCCAAACACCAAATTTTTCTCCGTCATCAAACATGACGATAGCATTGCTTCCATCTTCTGTTGAAGAGTTTTTAAGCAGTTGCAAACTATCTTGTATTTCCTCAAACGGAATCAAATAACGCATTTTTTTGGAAATTGGAAAGACCTTCAAAGTGTACCCTTCTTCCTCAGTTACAAAATAACCCGTAAGCTCGTCTTCATAGTAGCCGGCATTTTTGAAATGATTGTCATCCACCACGATGTATTCCACGCCAGCTAATGCCAAAGATTTTGCGATTTGCGGTTCCCAAACACGCTCTGCTAGCCACATGCCGCGTGGTCTTTTACCGAAAAGTCCTTCAACGTAATCGGAGAGTTTGTTTATCTGTCCTATTCTGTCTTCTTCCGGAATGACCGGTACTATTGGTTCGTAGAACCCTCCGGTAAACACTTCAATTTGACCTTTTTGAACAAGATCGCGTATCTTGTAAATGTAATCAGAGTGACTTTGAACTATTCTTTCAAGTAACCATCCCGTGAAATGTACCGCCATTTTCACTTTAGGATGTTTTTCAAGCACATCTATAAAAGGTTTGTAAGATTTTTCAAAGGCATCTTCAACCACAAAATCAAAGTTTCCAACTGGCTGATGGTTGTGAATTCCAAAAAGAAAATTTATTTTTTCCATACTCGCCTCCAACAACACCCTATTTTTTCGTTCTCTTGTTCCTATTTTTTTTCTTTACATGTTTGTAAGTGATCGTATACGTAAAAGGAACGGGATTATCGTATGAAATGTTTACGCTTATCTTTAAATTTTTGGAGAGCTCTTGCATTCTTTTATCATCTATGAACGCTTTCAACGCTTCGTGTGCACTGATATCAACGGCATTTATGGAGTTTTCTTTTTCCAATTCTTCTAATTCATGGATCAAATTTCTAGCCTGATGTAAGGGAGAAAGCACGCTTCCCAAGCCATTACATGAAGGACATTTCATCTCGTAAAATTCTCTCAACGGCGGAGAAGTCCTTTTTCTCGTCATCTCAAGAAGACCCAATTTTGAAAATTCAACTATTGACGTTTTAACTTTGTCTTTTTTCAATTCTTCTTCCAGAACATGCATAACCAATTGCCTTTCCGATTCTTGAGCCATATCGATAAAATCAACTATTATAATTCCACTTTCATTTCTAAGTCTTAACTGCCTCGGAATTTCCCTGGCACTTTCTATGTTCGTTTTCAGTATCAAATCTTCAGAATCCGCTCCGGAAATGTTGGAACCGCTGTTAACATCTATAACCAACAACGCTTCTGTTGCATCAAAATAAAGCACTCCTCCACTTGGAAGTCTTACAACTCTTGAAAGAGCGCTCATTATTTGCTTTTCGACACCCATCTTTCTAAATGCGTCTCCAGCTATGAGACGAATTATAGGTTTGTGAGTCGGCTTGTAAGATTCTACAACTTTTTTTACCATCTCATACGTTCTTTCGTCATCCGTTATTATCTCATCAACGGTATCGTCAAGCCGTTCCCTTAATATGTACTCTATCATCCCAGGGTCTTCATACAAAACCTGTGGCTTTCTTGCATACTTAAAGCGTTTTTGAATATGTTCCCACTTTTTTCTTAAATTTTCTATCTCTTCTTCCAATTTCTCTTTTTCAACACCTTCAGCCACAGTTCTAACGATAACACCCTGTCCTTTTGAAATTTCTCTGGCTATGTTGTGAAGTCTCTTCCTTTCATTCACATCTTCTATCTTCTTCGAAACTCCTATGTTGGATATTTGAGGCATCAAAACCACATATCTTCCGGCTAGACTTATATAAGAAGTAACTTGAGGCCCTTTTAAACCCATGGCATCCTTTTTAACTTGAACCATTATCTTTTGCTTTGGTTTCAACATTTCAACTTTTAAAAAACCACCATTTCTTGGTTTAGATGCATAGAGATCTTTTTCCCTCAAAAAAGCATTTCTTCCTTCTCCAATATTAACAAAAGCCGCCTGGAGGTTAGGTACAACGTTTTCAACCCTTCCAAGATAAATGCTCCCAGTTAAAGATTCTTCATCGGCCTCTTCAAGATAAACTTCAAATAATTGATCATCTTCCAGCATTGCAAGTCTCAAGCCTTCGAACTCTGAATTGCTTACAACTATTCTTTTCAAAGATGTTCTACTCGTTACGATGGTTACCACCTCTTGTTCATATACTTGGAGTTCATTTACTTCATCACATCGCCATACACAGAATTATAACATTAAAAACTGTTTAAAAGGCCCGAAATTACAAGATCCCATCCATTTACCAAAACAAATAAAAGCAACTTAAAAGGAAGAGATACCATTACAGGGGGTATCATTATCATCCCCATAGCAAGCAAGATGGATGCCGTAACCATATCAATCAATATAAATGGAATGTAAAGCAACACGCCAATTTTGAATGCAATCTTCAACTCGCTTATCACAAAAGCGGGAATTAAAATAGAAGTCGGTATGTCCGAGAGTTTCTTGGGATACTTCATCTTTCGGTACCGAGTGAATATCATTATGGCATCACCATTTTTGTGTCTCACTATTTCCTTGTACATGAACTCCCTAAAGGGTTGTATGCCATCTTTTATCGCCTGTTGATAGCTTATTCTTCCATTCATGTACGGTTTAACAGCGTTATTGTAAGCGGCCGTAAAAGTGGGCTGCATTATAAAAAAAGTCATAAACAGCGCTAGCCCTATAAGAATTTGATTTGGCGGAGATTGTTGAGTGCCCATTGCGTTTCTCAGCAAAGCAAAGACAACGACTATTCTCGTAAAAGAAGTCATTAGCACCAAAATTGCCGGTGCTAACGATAATACCGCTATTACAAACAGAATGGTAAGCGTGGTTGTAAGCTGACCGTTTGTCGGCGTTCCACCGACGGTAATGTTCAAGCTTGGAAGGGGAGAGGTTCCAGCCGCATTGCCCAAAGTGGCCAGCGTTCCCACAATAAGAAGGGATAAAATAGCCTTTTTCCCTTTCACTTCAATTCATCTATCCTATCTATTTGATCTTTCAAGAATCTCTTTCCTAGCTTTGAAAAAAGAATCTTCGAAAATCCTTCTTCATTTTCTCCGATCTCAATGTCTTTTATATCATCTTCATTCTTTAATTCCATCAACACTTGCGTGTTTGATGGAGTGCATGCCATAAAAAAATATCTGTTTTTCAATTTAACCAGATATATAACGGTGCCCTTTCCTACAGGCAACACATCAAGTATCTTCATGTACTTGGACTTTACATGCTTTACGCCAATTCTTTTAACAAAGTAAAGAACAAACAGCAAAGCCGCTATTATTATTACAGTTGAAAAAAAGAAGATCAAACTTGGACCTACCAGGGTGGAGGTTGGCGTGGCAGAAGCCACATCTAACACCTCACTTACTTATCTTAGAGAGCGCTTCTACCACTCTTCCTTGTTGGAAGGGCTTTACTATAAAATCTTTTGCCCCTGCTTGAATTGCTTCAACAACCATCATCTGTTGTCCCATAGCGCTGCACATTATGACGTTGGCATTTGGATCTATCTTCATAATCTCTTTGGTAGCCTCTATTCCATTCATTTCTGGCATCGTTATGTCCATCGTAACTATATCAGGCTTTAACTCCTTGTATTTTTCAACGGCTTCTGCCCCATTTGACGCTTCTCCAACCACTTCATATCCCGCTTTTGTTACGATATCTTTAAGTAACATTCTCATGAATGCCGCGTCATCCACTATAAGTACTTTCTTAGCCATTTCCATTCCTCCTTAAATTTCGTTTACTTCATCGTTTATGAACGCAGAGACGTCTATAAGAATAAGAAGCCTTTCTCCCTTTTTTACAACACCCTTGAAGTACTTGGATTCCTCAACTTTTATTCCGGAATCAATTTCATTTGGATTGACCCACATAACCTCGGTAACCCCATCAACCAGAAAACCTATCTCGGTTCCATCTATTTTGGTAACGATAACGTTCGCGTCTTTTTTGTCTTCGTAATACTCTAAATTTAAAATGTTTCTAAGATCCACGACTGGCACTATTCTACCACGTAAATTCATCACACCTTTTATGAAGGATTTAGAATTTGGTACGGGTGTAATCTGATTCTCTTCAACTATCATTTCCACAATGCTTATTTCTATCGCGTATTCATGTTCACCAAACTTGAAACCCAAAATTTCAAATGGAGCCGTCATGTCTTTTACATTCACCTTCATCACCTCGAAAGTGCTTTCTGGATTAAAGAAGGAACGTCAATAATGAGTGCTATAGACCCATTACCTAGTATTGCCCCCCCACTGAATTCTTTGACATCTTTGAACAGTTTTCCAAGTGCTTTTATGACTATATCCTGTTGTCCAAGCAATCGATCCACGATAAAACCGTATTTCTTCTCTTTGTATTTGGTAACGACCAGATCGGCTTTTTCGTTCTTAACTTCCGAATTGAATATTTCTCTCAGGTCAATAACCGGTACTATTTCACCTCGGATGAGGACAGTTTTTCTCCCTTCAACGTCTTTTATATCCTTTTGCTCGATGGAAAGTGTGCTATCAATAGCCGAGATTGGAATGGCATAAACGTTTTTTTCAACTTCAATGAGGAGCGCTTGAATTATCGAAAGCGTCAACGGTAATTTTATAATGACCTTTGTTCCTTTCCCTTCCACACTTTCAAGGTAAACATTTCCGTTCAACGATTCTATAGTCTTTTTAACAACGTCCATTCCCACTCCTCTACCGGAAACTTCCGTGGGATTATCGTTCGTTGAAAAGCCCGGTTCAAATGTCAAATTGAAGATCTCTTCCGGAGTTAAACTTGCAACCTCATACTCTTGAATTATTCCCTTTTCTAACGCTTTTTTTATTATTTTTTCCTTGTTAAAGCCTCTTCCATCGTCATCGACCTCTATTATAACGCTATCGCCTTCTTGCCTGGCAGAGAGGGTAACCGTTCCTGTCGGTGGCTTGCCAGCTCCTATTCTTTCCTTTTCAGACTCAATACCGTGATCTATGGCGTTTCTTATCATGTGAACAAGCGGTTCACCTATCTCATCAGCGACAGTTCTATCGAGTTCTGTGTCTTCACCTCGAATCACAAAATTTATTTTCTTATTCAATTTCTTTGAGAGATCTCTAACCATTCTCGGAAATCTATCAAACACAAAAGAAACAGGTATCATTCTTATCTTCATCACGATGCTTTGAAGGTCAAGCGTAATTCTTCCAAGTTGTGAAAGACTTTCATCTATTTCTTTGATCTTGTACTTCTTAAGAGTTTCTTCTATTCTGCTTCTGCTTATGACCAACTCGGCCATCAAGTTCATGAGTGTGTCCAATTTTTCAACGTCAACTCTTACACTTTGAGTGAGTTTAGCCCTTCTTTTAGCGCTGTCCGTAACTTTTGAAGCCGCCTTAGATTTAACTTGAGATGGATTCTTTTTTTCTTCAGCTTTCTTCGTTTTATCCTCTTCGGAAATGCCATTGTTTTCCTTTAAATCGAAGGGCTTGATAATGACTTTTTCCACCTCCGAAACGTTAGAAATAAGATTTTGAAATTCTTCTATTTTCATGGAGGTTATAACCACAAGCTCCACAGTCGTGTCAAAATTCTCTTTTTCTATCTCTTCAGTTGGAGGAACGGAATGTATTATCTGACCACCACTTTCTTCTATTCTATGAAAGATTATATACATCCTTGCCGATTTCATAACGGAATCTTTTACCAGATGAATGACCACCTTGTAAACGTTCAAATTTTCATTCAATGCCTTTTGTGCGACGTCACGCACGGCTTCCAATTCGTCGTTAGTGAACTCCATTTCTTCACTCTCAGTTTTTTCAACTTCCTCTGAATTCTTTTCATTTTTTTCCGCGGAGTTTTTGGTACTTTCACCTTGTGGCTCTTCTTTAGCCTCTTCGGTTTTTTCGGGCTCAGACGAAGTGGACGCCGCTTTGCTGTTTTTGGAAATTTCTTCCATTATCTCATCAACGTCCAATTCAGAATCGTCTCCGCCATTTTCTATGTTTTCCACCGTGTCGTTCAGCATATCGATTCCAGAAAAGAGCAAATCTATCAAATCTTCAGTCACCTTTTGTTTGCCACTTCGCACCTTATCTAAGAGATTTTCCAAAGCATGGCACACCTTCGACATCTTCGAAAATCCCATCGTTGCCGAAGAACCCTTCAAAGTATGCATCAAACGAAATATCTCGTTTATAGCGTCTTGTGAAGATGGATCTGATTCAAGTTTTAAAATTGCGTCATTTAGCCCCTGGAGATTTTCCTTAGCTTCATCCACGAAAACACTTAAGTACTGACTCATATCCATGGAGAATCGCACTCCTCCCTATTTACTTTTTTAAAATACCTTCGTTGTAATTATCGGCACACGAGTCCTTGTAAAATAACTTTTAAATTTGTTTTATTATATCATTTTGACTTTTTTCGCAAAAACCAAATTTTAGAATTCTTCACGATCTTCCATCAAAACAGCATTTGAAATATGAATGAAGTCTTCTAAATTTAACTCTTGAGCCCTTGATCTTGGTGAAATTCCAAGATCCGTTAAGAACGTTTCATCTATCCCAAGAGAAGAAAGATTGTTTTTCAACATTTTGCGTTTATGAGAAAAGGCCATTTTGACTATCTCTTCGAATTTTTTTGAATCCTTTATCATTGAAACCCATTTATTCGTTCTCTTTAATTTTATCACCGTTGAATCAACTGAAGGTGAAGGAAAAAATGAACCCTTTTCAACGTCAAAAAGCTTCGTCACTTTATATCTTACTTTCACAAAAACAGTTAAAGAACCGTAATCTTTCGTTCGCGGAAGGGCTAAAATTCTATTGGCATACTCTTTTTGAACCATTAAAGTGATATCGTTAGTTTTCCATGAAAACAATTTTTTTATTATTGGAGTTGTTATGTTATATGGAATATTCGAAACACATCTATCAAAAGAGAGGCATTCATCGTACTTCAAAAAATCTTGAAAGATGAATCTCACTTCTTTGCCTGAAAACTCCCTTCTTAACCCTTCAAAAAGATCCCTGTCAATTTCAAAGGCGATCACGTTAGCACCAGCGTTTAAGAGTTCGCGTGTTAGAATTCCTTTGCCGGCACCTATCTCTAAAATCGTTTCTCCTTTTTTAACACCAGCTTTTTCTACAATTTTTTTTGCTATTGAAGGATCGGTTAAAAAATTCTGTGAAAATCTCTTCTTTGGCATTTATTTCCTCCGTCTAAACAAAAGATGAGGGCCTTCAGCCCTCACTCTGGCGGAGAGAGTGGGATTTGAACCCACGGAGCGGTTTCCCGCTCATACGCTCTCCAGGCGTACGCCTTCGACCCCTCGGCCATCTCTCCATAACTTGCACAAATTTGCGTTGTGATTATACCCGAAAACGCCCTCATGCGTCAAGTCTTTGCATTAAAAATTATCATTCTCTTATGTTGTTCATGAACATTACAGAGTTCATATTTTCTGACAAGCACTTCAAGGATGAGATTTAATCTCTTTTCAATCCGTAGCATTGATACATATGTCGAGATATCTACATTTAAAAGAATATCCTTCGTTTCTATTGTGGTAAAATCTTAACGTATATGGAGGTGTTACGCGTGCGAATAGGAGTTATAGGATATTCTGGGAATGTAAACGAAGAACCCGTGAAATCTCTTAAAAACATCTGTGAAGAAGTTGGAAAGTCAATAGCAAAAAACGGTTATGTGCTTGTAAGTGGTGGAAGAGATGGAATAATGGAATTGGTGTCAAAAGCGGCAAAACAAGAAGGAGGACAAGTTATAGGTGTATTGCCAGGATTGGAAAGTGGAAATGATCATCTTACTTTTGCTCTGAATACTGGTATGGATTTTTCAATGCGTTCAATACTCATGATGTACAACGTTGACGTTGTGATAAGCATAGGTGGAAAATCCGGAACCGCCCTTGAACTTTTTGCGGCGTACAGCCGTTCCATTCCAATATTCTTGTTAAGAGGAAGTGGTGGATGGACTGATAGGATTACAAAAGTTCTATTAGAGGGAAAATATCTGGACGAAAGAAAAAGCGTTGAATTGAAAAGTGTATGGAGTGTTAAGGAAATAATGGAAGAAATCAGAAAATTGGAGGAGAATTCATGATCAGAGTTAGATTTGCTCCAAGTCCAACTGGATATCTTCATGTGGGAGGAGCGAGAACGGCTCTCTTTGATTGGCTATTTGCAAAGAAAAACGGTGGAAAATTCATACTTAGAATAGAAGACACCGATACTGAACGCTCCACAAAAGAATCCGAACATTCCATTGTAAACGATCTAAAGTGGTGTGGTTTAACCTGGGATGAAGGACCAGATGTCGGAGGAGAATATGGTCCTTACAGGCAAAGTGAGAGGGTTGAAAAAGGAATCTATCAGCCATACGTGGATAAACTGGTAAGTATACAAAGGGCTTATTACGCCATTTACGATAAAGAAGATATGAAAAAGATCGTAAAAAAAACTTTTTCTTCGCAAGAAGCCACTCTTTACAAAGAAAAAGGGCACAGTGTAACCGTTAATTTCATGGTTGAAGAAGGCAAAACAATTTTTCACGATCTGGCAAAAGGAAAGATGGAATTTGATAATTCTACCTTTGACGATATAGTTATAGTTAAATCCAATGGCTATCCAACTTACAACTTCGCTGTGGTAGTTGATGATCATCTTATGAAGATAACACACGTTGTTAGAGGAGAGGATCATCTTACCAACACACCGAAGCAGATAATGATATACAAAGCGTTAGGCTGGAAATTGCCCGTTTTTATGCATATCCCGTTAATTCTTGGACCAGATAAATCACCTTTAAGCAAAAGGCATGGCGGCACATCTGTTAGTTATTTTAGAAATTACGGCATAACGAGCAAAGCATTTGTAAATTATCTTGCATTGCTTGGTTGGGGAAGAAAAGAAGAAATCTTCGATCCTTTTAAAGAGATAAAAGAGTTTGAACTCGAAAAGATTTCCAAAAAGCCATCTATTTTTGATTACTCTAAATTAGAATGGATAAACGGTCAACATTTAAGAAAAATGCCTCTTGATGAAGTCATGGAAGAGTTTAAAAAATGGGCGTTGATAAACGCAAAAGAAAGTCTCTCTTGGCTTGAAGATGAAGAATACGCTCAAAAGGTTTTCGAAATATGCAGACAAAAAGTGAACACGTTGAAAGTACTCTACGAATTTTCGTACCCATTTTTCTGTGAAGAACCTCCTTTTGAGGAAAAAGCAAGAGAAATTCTTAAAAATGAGTGCGCTCCAAAGTGTTTAGGGATCGCAAAAGAAAATTTGAGTAAACTGGATGAATGGAGTATTGAAAATATAGAAGATAAAATACGAGAAATTGCCTTGAGAGAAGATATCTCAAAAAAGAAATTCTTTCAAGTTTTGAGAGTTGCACTACTTGGAAAAACGGTTACGCCAGGCCTCTTTGAAAGTATTTACGTCCTTGGAAAAGCTCGAACCATTCAAAGGCTTTCCATTGTCATGAAAAGAATCTAAAAAGGAGATGGTAAGATGAAGTACCTTTTCAAAGATATCGCCCATTTAGAAACGTTTGGACCAATGGGAAAACTGGAAAACGCCTATGTAGCAGTCGAAAAAAACGTCATAACTTATGTTGGCAAAGAAGAACCAAAGGGAGAATTCGACAGAGTTGTAGACTGTTCAAATATGGTTATGCTTCCTGGATTCGTAAACACACATCATCACTTGTACCAATCACTTACTCGAAACGTGAAAAAAGTTCAAAATTCGAAATTATTCGATTGGCTTGTAAATCTTTATGAGATATGGAAAAATTTAGATGAAGAAGCTTCTTACGTTAGCGCGGCAGTGGCAGCCGCAGAAATGGCCATCAGTGGCGTAACGACGACAAGTGATATGCTTTATTTGTATCCAAAAGGAAGAAATGAGATCTTCGATGAAGAGATAAAAGGTGTTTCTCATATCGGTCTAAGATTTCATCCCACACGAGGATCTATGTCTATGTCCAAAAAAGATGGTGGTTTACCACCAGACTCTGTTGTTCAAAGTGAAGATGAAATTCTTTCCGAGTACGAACGGGTAATTTCGAAATACCATGATCCTTCCAAGTACTCCATGCTCCGTATCGCTTTGGCTCCATGTTCGCCATTTTCCGTAACAGAAAAGCTTATGATAGAAACCCTGGAAATGGCGGAGAAAAAAGACGTCCTTCTTCACACTCATCTTTCAGAAACAAAAGATGAAGACGAATTTTGCGTTGAAAAATTCGGCCTAAGACCAGTCGACTACATGGAAAAGCTTGGATGGCTAAATCCAAGGGTTTGGTTCGCACATCTTGTTCAATTAACGGATAAAGACATCGAAAAACTTAAAGCTAATGACGTTGGAGTGGCTCACTGTCCATCATCCAACATGCGTTTAGGTTCTGGAATAGCGCCCATTATGAAGATGAAGGGAATGAGAATATCGTTAGGTGTAGACGGAAGCGCTTCAAACGATACGGGAAACATGATATTAGAAGCCAGAAATGCCATGCTTCTTCAAAGGGTGAAATACGGCGCAGATGCCATAACTCCAAGGGAAGCGTTGGAATTTGCAACTTTAGGAGGAGCAAAAGTGCTTCGAATGGATGATTACATTGGAAGTATAGAAGTTGGGAAGGCGGCCGATATAATCGCGTTCAACATGAACAAACTTGAATTTGCCGGTGGTCTCGACGATCCAGTGGGAGCGATTTTAATGTGCGACGCAAAGAAAGTGGATTTCAACATGATTAACGGTAACGTGGTGGTGGAAAACGGTGATCTCGTTGTCAACGACATTCAAGATCTTATAAAACGCCACAACGAGATTTCTAAAAGATTGTTAGAGGGGTGAAAATATGGAAACGAAAGAAATGTACGATTACATGAAAGAAATCACCAAGCTTCACAACGCCGTTTCTTTAATTGAATGGGATTTGAGAACGAAAATCCCGCCAAAGGGTGCTGCTGCAAGGGCAGACGTGGTTGGAAAACTTGCAAGAATGATATTTGAAATGTCAACCGCGCCAAAGGTCGCCGAATTCGTGGAGTATTTCAATCGCCCAAAGGTATACGACAAGCTTAACGAGTTTGATAGAAGAAACGTAGATCTCATGACAAAAGAATATAGACGACAAAAAGCGATTCCCCCCGAAAAATTCGAGAAATTTTCCATAGCGTGTTCAAGAGGTGAAAGTATCTGGCAGGAAGCAAAAGCAGAAAAGAATTTTTCCAAATTTAAGCCTGTTTTGAAAGAAATAGTGGGTTACCTGAGAGAATTCGCTGAAATGTACGGATATGAAGAAAATCGTTATGATGCTTTAATAGAAGGCTTTGAACCCTCCACCACTACAAAAGATCTCAAAAACGTTATAGAAGGCTTGAAAAAAGATCTGGTTCCCTTCATAAGAAAAATTTCAGAGGCTAAAGCTCCAGATGAATCGATACTTACAGGAGAATTTGACAAGTCCCTCCAGGAAAAATTGTCAATAGAAGCTTTGAATGCCATGGGATACGATTTCGAAGGTGGAAGGTTAGATGAAACCGAACATCCTTTCACAATAGGGATAGGATTGGGAGACGTTCGAATCACCACGAAATACGATCAAAAGGATCTGCGTCCATCTCTCTTTGGTACCATGCATGAAGGTGGTCATGCCCTTTACGAACAAGGCATAAATAAGGAGTACTACGGAACCCTTGTTGGAAACGGCGCATCCATGGGTATTCATGAATCACAATCGAGGACATGGGAAAATCTCATAGGAAGATCGAAAGAATTCTGGAAATTCTTCTATCCAAAATTCGTGGAAATATTCCCCGGATATTCTTCCATCCCAATGGAAGATTTCTACAAGGCAATAAACGTGGTTAAACCTTCTCTCATAAGAATAGAGGCAGATGAGGTTACATACAATTTGCACATAATTTTGAGATTTGAAATAGAAGAAGCGCTCATAAACGAACACATAAAAGTCGATGATTTACCAGATGTATGGAATGAAAAGATGGAAGAGTATTTTGGAATAAAACCGTCTGACGATGCCGAAGGCGTCCTTCAAGACGTTCACTGGGCAGGGGGACAAATGGGGTACTTCCCGTCTTACATGCTTGGCAATATTTACGCTGCCCAATTCTTTGCCACCGCGCAAAAGGAAATACCAGATCTTTCTGAACGTATAGAAAACGGAGATTTAAGAACCTTCAGAGAATGGCAAAGAGAAAAGATACACAAGTACGGAGCGCTTTACGATCCTAAAGATCTTATCGTTAAAGTTACAGGCGAACCTCTTAATCACAAATATTTCATGGATTACGTAACCAAAAAATTCTCCCAGATTTACGAATTTTAATTGAAAGAGCTTAAGTGCGAAAAAAAAGTACGCACCAAAAAAGTACAAATAAAAGCAAAAAGCCAACCAAGTGCGAACAGATTACTCGCACTTGGTTTTGGTATATAAAAAGTATAACGCCGTAAATCCTTATTTCATAGGCATATTCATTTTTCTTAAATTTTGGCACGCTTTTTGCTTAAACAAGGTGCGAGAAAGTTCTTGAAAATAAAATTTGAGGAGGTGTTTCAAATGTCTTGGAAAGGTTGGGTTGCACTTATTCTGGGTATCTGGTTTGTAGTTGCGGCTTTCATTCCTGGAATGCTTGGAATTGGAAACCTCGTCAACGATTTGATCGTGGGTATCGTACTTGCAATCGTTGGATTCATGATGATACCATCTGGTTCTGCATGGCAAGGCTGGATCATAGGTCTTATCGGTGGTGTGTGGATGATAATCGCGGCATTTATACCGCAGATTACGCACAGCTACACCATCAACATGACCAACGATTTAGTCGTAGGCATATTGGTTCTCATAATTGCCCTTTTCGAAAGATCAAAGAAAAAAGCTTAATATCAAAAATGCTGATTTTTTGAAAGGCTGGTGCATACCAGCCTTTTTGTTTGATGTTTTTATGAAAACGTTTCCATAACCCACTCTAAGGATCATTTTTTTGAATTTCAAAATTAACTTTACCATCACTTCTAAGAAGCTCATTTAAATGATGAAATCAATAGATATAATACGAAAAACGAAGATATTTTAAAAAAATATAAGATATTTACGTTTAATTATGAAAAACTATGAATAAATAAGAAAAATCATATTTTTTATTTAAAAATAAGGCTTGGAACTTTTTAAATTTTGTGTCAAAATGTAATGTAAATGTTTTCATTAAATATCTTATTAAAAAATGGAAGTGAAAAATGGCAAGTATAAAAGATGTTGCCAAAGAGGCGAGAGTTTCAATTGCAACAGTTTCTCGAGTTTACAACAATCCAGAAATTGTAAGCAAAAAGACAAAAGAAAAAGTTTATTCCGTCGCTAAAAGATTGGGTTACACACCGAATTTTTTGGCGCAAAACTTGAAAAAGAGCGTGGTGGGCACTATTATCGCCGCGATTCCTGATATGTCTAACACTTTTTTCATAGACATAGTGCTTGGCATTCAAGATTACGCTGAATCAAGAGGATACAACGTTTTAATGGGAAGGTTCGACCCGGAAAAATTTAACATAAGTAAGTACGTTAAGATCGTTAAATCTAAAGCTGCAGATGGCATCGTTTTAGCTACTGGTCACAACAGATATTACGAGACTGTTGCCGAAGCGGAAGATGTTCCCATAGTTACAATAGAAGAAGAATTCATGTCTAAACCACACATATATGTGGACAATTTTGAGGCGGTAAGAAAGGTAATAGATTATCTTCTCTCAAAAGGGAGAAAGAGGATGGCCTTTCTTGGCTACAAAACGGAAATTGAACGCGCCAAAGCCTTCGAATTGGTTATGAAAGAGTATGGTTTAGAATACGACAAAAAAATAACGTGGAAGTGTGATGAGAGAGAAGAAGAAATCCCGGCTCAAACAAAAGAGTACGTTGATCTTTTGATGAAAAAAGAACTCCCGGAGGCAATTGTGTGCGCTTCTGATTTGTTGGCAGCCGGTACGATAAAATGGTTGGCAAAAAAAGGAGTTAGAATCCCCGAGGATGTTGCGGTTACAGGCTTTGACAACGTAGAAATAGCCGCCATATTCAACCCTGGAATAACAACCGTTGAACAACCAAGAAAAAGCATGGGACAAGAGGCCGCTCGTATGCTTATAAACATGATCGAAGGTCATGAAATAGCCAAGAAGATCACCTTTCAAACGAAAATTGTGATAAGAGAGTCAGCGTAACGATATCAAAGGCCCAGTGGGCTTTTTAAAAATCAAAGGGAGGGATCAACGTGAAGAAAAGTGTTCTTTTGGTACTTGCAATGATAGCGGTGTTAGTATTCGCTTCTTTTGCAACTACCATCGTAATGACGGCGGGTGCTGTTGGACGAGAGTACCAAGTCCTTCAACAGCAGATAAAGGTTTTTGAAAAAGAGAATCCCGGCATAAAAGTTGTTTTAATGCCCATGCCAAATTCTTCAACCGATCGTTACAATTTGTACGTAACTTACCTGAGTGCGGGAATGCCACAACCAGATGTTTTGATGTTAGACGTTATTTGGCCTCCGGCGTTTGCGAACTTCCTCGTGAATTTGAATCCATACTTCAGTAAAGACGAATTAAAGGATTTCTTTCCGGGTGCCATAAGGGCAGATACCTACAACGGAAAATTGGTAGCTGCACCGTGGTTTATAGATGCAGGACTTCTCTACTACCGAAAAGATCTTCTCAAAAAATACGGCTTTGAGCCACCAAAAACGTGGGATGAACTTATACACGAAGCACAGGTTATATCTCAAAAAGAGGGAATAAAAGGCTTTGTATGGCAAGGCGCTGCCTATGAAGGTTTAACGTGCGATTTCATGGAATACGTCCATTCTTACGGAGGAGCCATTTTAAACGATAAAGGACAGGTCGTTTCTGATTCTCCAATGGTCAAAAAAGCCCTTCAAACGATGGTAGATATGATATACAAATACAAAATTAGCCCCGTTGGTGTTACAACGTACATGGAAGAAGAAACAAGGCATATATTCCAAAATGGTGATGCGGTATTCATGAGAAATTGGCCTTATTGTTGGCCACTGCTTAACGGAAAAGATTCAAAAGTTGCCGGAAAAGTTGGAGTCGAACCTCTTCCAGAAGGAACTGGCTTCGCAGGTGTTCACCATTCCGCAACCCTTGGTGGTTGGCAGCTTGGAATAAATAAAAATAGCGAACATATAGCGGCGGCCGTGAAGCTTATTAAATTCTTGACTTCACCACAGCAAGAAGCTTACAAGGCTATCAATGCGGGGCAGAATCCATCAAGATTATCCGTTTACAACAACCCAGCCATCATCAAAGCAAATCCATTCTACAAATCCCTCTGGCCGGTTTTCAAAAATGCAGAACCAAGGCCAAAATCTCCCATATACGCCCAAATTTCCGAAATACTTTATACCAACGTCAACGCAGCGCTTACAAAACAGTTAACCGTCGATCAAGCCGTTGCTAAAATCACAAAACAACTTAAAGATCTACTTGGACAATAACGATGAAGAAGCGGGTTCTACCCGCTTCTTTGTTTATTAAATTTGCGAAGGGAGGACGAAATGTTTTCCAGAAAAGACCCCTTGCATCGCAGTGATCCAATTTACGCAGCTGCTTTTATAATTCCAACTCTTGCAGTTATAGCTTTTATAGCTTTTTGGCCTTTAGGACAAACTCTCTACAACAGCTTTTTTAGGTTTGCCTTGATGTATCCACAAAGCAAAGTTTTTGTTGGTGTATCCAATTACGGAAAACTATTTCACGATCCACGTTTTTTAAACGATCTGTGGAACACGATTCGTTTCACAATTTGGTCCGTTGGTATAGAAACGATCTTAGGTATACTCATTGCTTTGATGTTGAACAAAGAATTCAAATTGAGGGGCTTTGTTAGGGCGGCGGTACTTATTCCCTGGGCAATTCCAACCGTGGTTTCTTCACAGATGTGGAGATGGATGTACAACGACAACTATGGAATAGTAAACACCCTACTTATGGAATTTCACATCGTGAAAAATCCAATAGTGTGGTTAGGTTTTCCATCTACCTCCATGCCGGCAATAATAAGCGTTGACGTGTGGAAAACAACTCCTTTTATGATCCTTCTGATATTGGCAGGTCTTCAAATGATTCCAAAAGAGCTCTATGAAGCTGCTAGAATAGACGGTGCCAACGCGTGGCAAAGATTCTGGTCAGTAACGTTTCCAATAATACGTCCCACGCTGGGAATCGCTCTTATATTCAGAACTTTGGATGCCATGAGGGTTTTTGACATAGTTTATGTTATGACAAAAGGAGCTGCCAATACCGAAACTATTTCCGTTTACAATCAATGGGTACTCTTCACAAAAGGATTCATAGCTCCATATTTTGGCTATGGAAGCGCTATATCGGTAACCATTTTTCTAATCATAAGCGCTTTCGCGTTTTTGTACGTCAAAATGATGAAGATCAAACTTGACTGAGGTGTTTGAATTTATGAAAAGAAAAAAAATAAGGAAAATATTTTTCTACATTGGAGTTATCGTTGTTTTGGTTTACTTTCTCTTTCCATTTTACTGGGCGGTTGTCTCTTCTTTGAGGATACCCTCAGAATTATTTTCATCGCACCAAAGTCTATTTCCCCTTAAAATACAATTTAAAAGCTACGTTCAAGTTTTCACGGAGCGTCCTTTTGCTCGTAATATTCTAAACAGTACCATAGTTGCAGGCGCGGCCACTTTGCTTTGTCTGGCAATAGGATCTTTAACTGGTTACGCGATAGCTCGTTTGAAATTCGCAGGAAAAGTTGTGGTTATGCTGTTCATACTATCTGTAAGCATGTTTCCACAAGTATCAATTCTCGGAGCGCTCTTTCAAATTCTCAGATCGGCAAAGCTTATAAATACTTATCCCGGTCTCATAATACCGTACATAGCGCTTACAATTCCTTTAACTGTTTGGACACTCCAGAATTTTTTCAGAGAGATGCCAAAAGAATTGGAAGAAGCGGCCTACATAGACGGAAGCGGAAAATTTTCTACGTTTTGGAGAATAGTGCTTCCACTTTCGGCACCCGGATTAGTGGCAACGGGACTTTTAACGTTTATATTCTCCTGGAACGAATTTCTGTTCGCCTTAACGTTTGAACAACTCCCGCAGATGTACACTGTTCCGGTGGCAATTGCGATGTTTACCGGATATTACATTGTGCCTTGGGGACAGATAATGGCAGCTTCTGTTATAGTAACGGTGCCTCTCGTCGTGTTAGTGCTTGTCTTTCAAAATAAAATCATATCTGGTATGACGGCCGGTTCTGTGAAAGGCTAAATATCATTTTACTTTTCAGTTCAGGAATTCACGTATGGATTTGGTGTAGACGCCATGAGCTTTTTCCTCAAGAGGTTGGTACCAACCGTTAAGACCATATTCATCGATAATTGAAAGGGCGTACTCGTATTCTTCCCTTGTTATCTTGCGATCCAATTCCGGTATTTTTTTAGCTTTGTAAACCGGAAAGTATTGGGACATAAGCGAAATAGGTACAGATGTCGAAAGCTCTTCCGCAACGAACCTCATCGCTTCTTTGGTTCCAGAAACTCTATTTGGAAGAATTAAATGTCGAACTATAAGCCCTTTCATTCTTTCTTCGTTAAAGGCGCCAACTTGCCTGTACATCTCTCGCAAAGCTTTTTTTGTTACCTTCCAATAATCTGGCACCATTGAGTACTTCAAGGAAAGTTCATCGTTTGTATACCTAATATCAGCAAGGTAGATGTCTATTATTCCCTCCAATTCTCTCAGAGTTTCCGTATTCACATAACTGGAAGTGTTGAAGACAACGGGAAGATCAAATCCCTTCTTCAAAGCTTTTATCAAAGCGGAAAGTATGGAACGAAGATGAGATTCAGGGGTAACAAGATCCAGCGTCTTCGCTCCCGTCTTTTGAAAGGCAATGAATATTTCAGCCAATTCTTGATCGCTTACTTCTCTGCCGTTGTTCAAATGACTGAAAGCAAAATTTTGGCAGTACACGCATCTCATTCCACATCCACTGAAAAAAACTGCGCCAGCACCCTTTTCGCCAACAAGCGGAGGTTCTTCACCAAAGTGGAGAAGTGCTCCGCTGATCTTTGCATTTGTTTTCTGGCCGCAAAATCCCACTTGAAAGAGCCTATTTACGTGGCAATTTCTCGCGCACATGGTGCAATCTTTTATATTTTCTTCAAAATAACTCAAAGCATCTTCTAAACGCATCTTATCAAGCACGTAGGAAACCTTCTCCTTTTTAATTATAGATACATCTATAAGAAAAATGTGCCCTCTGCGATAAGAGGGCAAAAGAGTCCATTTGCTTATTTTACATACAAAGCTTCAGAATTTCTCTAACGTCATCTGGATACAATCTTTTTAATTTTCCAAAAGGCGTTCTCATCGAAGCGTTTTCAACGACTTTTTCTATCTCATCTTCAGGTATCTTCGCTTCTTTCAAAGTTACAGGAAGCCCTATAGTTCTGAACCATTCTTTAAGTTCTTCTATTCCTTTCACAGCCGCTTCTTCGTCATTTTCTGCTGAAACGTTGAAAACTTTCCTGGCCAATCTGGCAAACTTTGCTACATCTTCTTTGTAAACGTACTTCATCCACGCAGGAAAGACAACGGCCAGACCAGAGCCATGCGCTATATCGTAAAGGGCACTTAAAGAATGCTCTATGGCATGGCTCGACCAATCCCCACCATTTCTTCCCGTTCCATTTATACCATTCAACGCAAGCGTGGCGCTCCAGACCAAATTTGCCCTTGCATCGTAGTCATGGGGAGATTTTATTAAAGTTTCCGTAGAAGAGATTATGGTTCTAATTATTCCCTCTGAAAGTTCATCGAGTATCAGTGTATTGGGAGTGCCGTCAAAATACAATTCCAAAACGTGAGCAATGGCGTCAGCTGCGCCATTAAGCGTTTGGATTGGTGGTAAGCTGAACTGAACACTCGGATCCAATATTGACACTTTTGGGTAACTGGCATTTGTCCAAAAAGAGAACTTCTGCTTCGTTTCTTCGTTCGTGATAACAGCCCCCCCATTCATTTCTGAACCGGTGGCTGAAATGGTGAGAACAACGAAAATTGGAAGTGATCTTTCCACTTTGTACTTTCCTACAAATGCATCCCATATATCTCCATCGTAATAAAAACCTGCCGCTATAGTTTTACACGTGTCAATAACGCTTCCACCTCCAACGGCAACAATTGCCCCAACATTTTCTTTTCGGGCAATTTTTATTCCCTCTTTTACTTTGCTCAAAACAGGATTTGGTTTAACTCCAGACAATTCCACAAAGGTAACACCATTTTCTTTCAGCGACTTGGTCACTTCGTCGTAGACACCATTTCTCTTTACACTTCCTCGCCCGTAAACTAAAAGCACTTTGGAGGCATACGGTTTAACTTCTTCACCCAATTTTGAAATTTTTCCTTTTCCAAAAATTATCTTTGTGGGATTTTGAAACACGAAACCTTTCATATTATTTCACCTCCGTCATCTCAAAATATGTAATTATTCCATAATCTATGGCTAACGCCTCTTTCCAAATGTTCAATGGGTTTCTCAACCATTTTTCTCTACTAACACACGAGATAAAGCTACTTTCTATTAACACGGCTGGAACTTTTGCAAGCCTTAAAACTTTAAAATCGTTCCTTATAACTTTCCAACGTAGGTTTAAAGCTTTTCCAACTGCACTTGCCAATTCCTCCGCGGCCAGTTTGGAAGTATCATTTTTATTCCAATAGTAAGCCTCGGTTTCATCAAAATCAGGATATCCCTGCAGCGAATTGTGATGTATGCACACGAAAAGATCGGCGTGTTTCTTATTTGCCAATTCTATCCTATCTTGTAAGTAAACGTATTTATCACTCGTTCTTGTCATGTACACGGTCGCTTGCTGCGCTTTCAACAATTTCGCGAGATCCAAAGCCAATTGCAAGTTGATAACTTTTTCTAAAAGCCCACGTGGTCCCGTCGCTCCATTGTCAACACCACCATGTCCAGGATCAAGAACCACGATTTTTCCATACAAATCACCACCAAAAATGGCGGAATAAACCAAAGAGGAAAAAAACAACAAGAATACTATTTTTCTTTTCAATGTTTCAGATCCTCTGGAAAGAAAGTGTGCGATTTTATTTCAGGAATTATCACTTCTAAAGCTTTTCGCAACTGCGCATCTTTTTGGGGATTAACCTTCGCCGTACTTTGAGTCGAACTTACAACACTTTCTATAAGTGCCTTGTAACTCTCACTCTTCGTTGGAGTAGCGTTTGATTCCTTGACAACGTAGTCCGGCATTATTCCCTTCAAGTTTATGTCCTGACCGTTTGGGGTAAAGTAGTGATTTGTCACCAACAAGAGCAAACCACCGTTTGAAAGCCTGAATTCGGTTTGGACTGCGGCTTTTCCGTAAGTTCTTTCTCCCACCAGCACGGCATAACCGTTATCTCTTAGAGCTGCAGAAACTATTTCAGAAGAAGACGCAGAACCATGGTTGACAAGTATCACTATAGGAAGCCTCTTAAAAAGGTTTCCATATGACCTGTATGGTCTCTCGACGCCGTATCTGTTTCGCATCGTTACGATGAGATCTCCTTTTGGCAAAAAGTCACTCGCCACTTCCAGAGCCTGTGAAAATAAACCACCAGGATCGTCTCTTAAGTCTATTATCAAACCGTCAATTTTTTCATCGTAAAGCTTGTTCAAAGCCTTTTCAAACTCTGCTCCAGTTGTCTCACTGAAATTCGTTATTCTAACGTAACCAATTTTCGTTCCAGAAGCCTGCAAAGTGGTGTACTTTACCGTTTTCAACTTTATAAGAGCGCGTGTTATAACAATGTCCAATGTGGCTTTCTCACTCGGGCGATAAATTTCAACTTTTACTTTCGAACCCGGTTTACCCCTCAACGCGTTAACTGCCGAAATGTATCCCATCGCTTTAACTGAAGAGCCATCTATTGAAATTATGAGATCTCCACTTTTCACTCCCGCCTTTTCCGCCGGAGAACCGTACATTGGGCTTATCACTTCTACCGCGTCTCGTGTTGAATTGTAGGTGACTTCCGTTCCTATCCCGCCGTATTTAGAGGATGTCTGTATGTCGAATTCTTTTACCTCATCGGGTGAGAAGTAGTATGTAAATCTGCTACCTAAAGCTTTCACAATGGCCTTTATGGCGCTATCTTCCAATTTCTGGTAATTCACGGAAGTGGCGTTGTAGTAATAATTTTGAATAAGCTGCATAACCTGAGAAACCGAATTCGTTCCACCGTTCAGAACTCCTTGAGTGGCCCAAGAAACGGTTACAAGACTTGCAAGAAGTATCACCATCACCAAAGTTTTTTGGTACTTTTTCATCTTTTAGCCTCCCATTCTTCAGAGGTGCTTGAAAAGCAGCCTCATGAGTTTTTCCATTCTTTCTATGCCTTCATCTGAAGACATCTCTTTAACACAGGAAACTGCGTAGTCTTTCACGACTATTCGTGCGACTGATTCCAGCGCCGCTCTTGCTGCAACTATCTGAGTTAAAATTTCAGTGCATTCCCTTTCTCCTTCTACCATCGTTCGAATGCCTTTTACTTGACCTTCTATTTTTTTTAGACGATTTAGAATCTGTTCTCTTTCGTTTTCTTTCATCTTCTTCCTCCAACACGAAATCGATCTGCCCCTTTGTCTTGTCAACGGATAAAACTTTCGCTTTTAGCTTGTCTCCCAATTTGAAGACTCTGCCCTTTCTTTCTCCTATTAAAGCCCCCATCTTCTGATTGTAAACGTAGTAATCGTCTAAAGAAGAGATGTGAATCAAACCGCTTATCGCTTTGTCGGTTATCTCAACGAAAATGCCGAATTCCGTCACATCCGTTATCACAACTTCAAAAACCTCTCCCACATGTTGACTCATGTACTCCACTTTCTTGAGAGATATCAAGTCTCTTTCAGCCTGATCCGCCACGACTTCTCTTTTTGAACTCTGATGGGCAACTATTGGAAGGATCTCCATGTACTTTTTAATCTGTTTTCTCTTGAATCCCTTGTTGTCTATGTATGTTTTTAACAGCCTGTGCACAACCAAATCCGGATACCTTCGAATTGGACTTGTGAAATGCGTGTAATTCAACGAGGCAAGCCCAAAGTGACCAACGTTTGTTTCAGAATAAACGGCCTTTTTCATGGATCTCACCAACAAACGCTGGATTATAGATTCAAGCGGATGACCTTTAATCTGTTCTAAAATTCTTTGCAACAAAATTGGTTGGATGTCCTCTGTGAACTTGAACTTAAGGCCTATAGCTTTTAAATATTCAGAAAGTTTTTCTAAAGCTTCAGGATCTGGCCTGCTGTGGACCCTGTAAATAAATGGAAAATGTTGAATGTCGAATATTTCGGCCACGGCCTCGTTGGCCAAGATCATAAACTCCTCTATCATAGCCTCTGAAACGCTTTGCCTTCTTAACACTATATCTTTAACATTTCCATTCTTATCGAGGATGACCTTAACATCGTTGGATTCGAACTCCATGGCACCCCTTCCAAGGCGGCTCGTTTTAAGCGTATGGGCAAGTTCTGCCATGGTTTTCAATTCTTCCTCCAAAAACCCTATCTCTTCTCTCAATTTGTCATCTGGATCTTCCAGCAGTTTGGCGACTTTTTCATACGTAAGTCTTTTCACAGATCTGATCACGCTTTTAAAGAAATCTTTTTTAACAACACGACCGTATTCATCTATCTCCATTTCGACCGAAACGGTTAACCTATCTTTTCCTTCCACCAGACTGCATAGATCATTTGATAACTCAAATGGAAGCATTGGTACAACGGTATTCAAAAGGTAAACACTTGTTCCCCTTTTGAAGGCCTCTTTGTCTGTAGCGCTCCCTTCTTTTACGTAATGCGAAACGTCAGCGATGTGCACGCCTAACAAATAATTACCATTTGGAAGCATTTCTATGGAAACCGCGTCATCAAAATCTTTTGAATCTTCACCGTCTATCGTAAAAATGTGCTTTTTCCTTAAATCTCTTCTTTCTCTTAGCTCTTCTTTATCGATTTCCTTTGGAAGTTTTCTAACTTCTCTCAAAACAGAAGTCGGAAATTCTCCAGGAGCTGGAAGTTGGTATTTTGCGAGAATACTTGGAACATCAACTTCATGGGAATCCGCCTTGCCAAGTACAGCTGTAATCTTTGCCATTCCTTCAGATTCTTCGCTTGGATATTTCGTTATCTCTCCAACCACTTTATCTTTATCGGTTGCATTCATAGAATCATCTTTTGAAACCCTGAATTCGTATATTATCTTTGAATCGTCTGGAGCAATGTAGCCAAAATTAGTTCCCTGAGCCTTGTAAATACCCACTATCATCTTTAAAGCCCTCTGAAGAATTTTTACAACTTTTCCGTGAGGAATGTCATCATTCTTAACTTCAAAGAGTTTGACAAGCACTTTGTCTCCGTTAAGTGCCCATGCGGTATCCACCACTTCGACCAACGCTTCTTTTCCAGAAAAGGACGTAACAAAAGCCTTCCGTCCCGACCGTGTAAACTTAATCTCTCCGATCAATTCACCATCTGAAACAACGTGCCACTTCCAATTTTTTGAACGATAAATTAAATCTTCTTCTTCTAATAATTTCAAAATCTTGTTTACCTCTTTCGGATCCTTACCAATCTTTCTGGCAATCACAGATGTTGTGGATGGAACGTATTGCGGTGACTTTAGATATTCAATTAGTTCTTCTGTCTGCATTCAACCCCCTCTTTTCATTCCTTCTTTTACAAGGTTAAGAATTCTCTCAAATTCGTCTCCCAAATACGCATCACCTTCTGTTTCCTCTAGACTCAGCTTTTTAACATAATCTTGCAAAAACGCACTCGTTTTCAAAGGTTCATGAAATTTTATAGCCCTGGCAGCGAGCATGGCTTCAATTGCGACAACCTTAGCGGTGTTTTCAAATATCATTCTCGCCTTTCTCGCGGCTATAGTGCCCATTGAAACGTGATCTTCTTGATAGGCGGATGTTGGAATAGAATCCACGCTAGCAGGATGAGCAAGCACCTTATTTTCACTTACCAACGAAGCCGCTGTGTACTGCCAAATCATCATACCAGAATTAAGACCTGATTTTCCACTTGCCAAAAAGGCTGGCAATTCTGAAACGAGTGGGTTAACAAGTCGATCTATCCTTCTTTCGGTTATGTTGGCGAGTTCACTTAAGGCTATTCCCAGAAAATCGCTTGCCAAAGCCACCGGCTCACCATGGAAATTTCCACCGCTCAAGGCTCCATCGTCAAAGATAAGAGGATTATCGGTAACGGAATTCATCTCCGTTACCACAACACTTTCAACGTAATCAATGGTATCTTTGACAGCTCCTAAAACTTGTGGCGCGGCTCTTAAACTGTAAGCATCTTGCACTTTTGAACAATTCAAATGTGAAGCCCTTATTTCACTTCCCCTCAAATATTCAAGAAGTTTTTTTGCCACGTACGCTTGCCCCTTGTGTGGTCTCAATTCATGAATTCTTGTATCAAATGGAGTTGTCGATCCCTTTAACGCGTCTATGGCAATTGCAGCACTTAAAAGTGCGAATTCAAACAAAATTTTTGAATCATGAATTGTTAAAGCCAAGACCGCAGTTATAGCCTGTGCACCATTTGTCAAAGCTAATCCTTCTTTTGCTTCATATTTAACTGGTTTTATTCCAGCCGCCATTAATGCTTCTGAGGCTTTCATCTTCTCTCCCTTGTAAAAAGCGTATCCTTCACCCATCATACAGAGCGCTATGTGTGCCAGAGGCGCCAGATCCCCACTCGCGCCAACTGAACCTTGAGAGGGAACAAATGGTGTTACCCCTTTATTCAACATGTTGATCAATCCATTAACGACTTCCACTCTTACTCCAGAGTAACCTTTTGCCAGAGAAAAAGCCCTCAAAAGCATCATAGCTCTAACTTCGTCTTCTCTAAAAACCGGTCCTACTCCAGCCGAATGGCTTCTTACGAGATTTATTTGAAGCTGATCTATGTCTTCTTTGTCTATCTTGACATTTGCCAGAGCCCCAAATCCCGTGTTTATTCCGTACATTGGTTTATCAGAATTCAAAAATTTCTCAACTCGTTTTCTGGATTCTTCTATTCTCTTTTTTGCCTCATCGGACAAGCGAACTTCTTCAAATTCCCTCGCCACTCTCACAAGGTCAGAAATGTTCATTTCATCCCTTATTATCATGCTTCCTCCTCCAATCTTTTCATTTCTTTTTCTAAATTCTCTATTTCCCTTAAAAGCTCTTCCATTTTCTTTTCAACTTTTTCTCTTTCAAGATTCAACGCGTTTAATTTAACGTGATCGCTCGCATATCTGCGCATTTCACTTTCCAATCTTTTCAAATCTTCGTCAAGAGAATCAAAACCTCTTTCACTTTCTTCTATCTTCTTTTCAAGAGACTTTTTCTTGTTTTTCAAAGCTTTTTTCTTTTCGTAATCGTTTTCCCTTTCAAAATTTCCCACATTCCTTCGAGAAAAAGCTCCTTGCATGAATTCAACCGCTCTTTCATGATCTTGAAAATAACTGATCTTTCCACCTGACATCACGAAAAAACGATTTGCCGTGTGTTTTGCGAATTCAATATCGTGGGTGCTGAAAAGCAAAGTACCATCATATCTCTTTAAAGTGCTTTCCAAAGCTTCTATCATGTAAACGTCAAGATGATTTGTCGGTTCATCCATTATCAAGAAATTTGGTTTCTTCAAGAGAGCCTTTGCTATCTCAAACCTTACAAACTCTCCGCCACTTAAATCACACACATTTTTGAACACATCTTCTCCTTCGAAACCAAATCTTCCCAAATATCTTCTTACTTCATAGTCAGGCTTATCTTTCATAAATTCCCATATCACAGACATCAAAGTTCTCTTTTCTCTTTCAGCACCTACTGTATCAACGTAGGCAAGTCTGGTATTGGGTCCAAACAGTACATTAGGTGGCTTTTCATTTATTTTCTTCAACAAAGTCGTTTTCCCTACCCCATTTTTTCCAAGTAACGCCACTTTTTCACCATTTTTTATCTGAAAAGAGAAGGTTCCTATGTATTTATCTCCAGCTGAAACTTCAAGAGAATTAACACTTAACACAACATCTTCCGTTGCTTTCTTTACACTCAAATTCAACCTGTTGAACTTTTTACTCGAATTCAAAACGTACCTTTTCTTCTCAATTGAAAGCTTTTTTATAAGCTTTTCCTTTGATTTTGCCTGTTTTATAGCTTTTTCTCTACCCCATTTTTTGTACTTCTCAACAACTTCATGAAGGTGTTTTATCTCTTTTGAAATGTTCTTTTCCTTTGCTTTTACGCTCTTAACGTAATTCTCCTTTTGAACCAAGAAGTCATGGTATTTTCCCTTGTAAATTCTCACAGTGCCAAAGTCCATATCCCAAATCTCGTCCGCCACGCTTTCCATGAGGCTTCTATCATGAGTTGCCATTAAAACCGTGCTTTTAATTGAAAGAAGGGCATTTTTTAAAAAAATCATGCCGTAAACGTCTAAATAATTTCCAGGTTCGTCTAAAACGAGTAAATCGGGTTCGTTTATCAACAACTTTGCCAGTTGAAGGCGTGTTATTTCACCTGCACTTAAAGTGGAAAGCTTTCTATCGAACTCTTTTTCTGTGAAGCCAACACCCTTGAGCATCATTCTCACTTTCTTTTCAACAGCGTAAACGTCCAGCATTTCCGCTTTTTCAAGATGTTCATCGTATGATTTTAAATTCAACTCGTTTGCGCTTTTTAAAGCTTCTTCGTAAGCATCCAAGGCCTCTTTGAAAGTGGATAAGCCTTCTTCGTACAAGGTTCTGTCTTTTTCCAAGCGAAATTGCCTGATATATCCAATCTTCTTGCCGAAAAAAGATACATCTCCTTCCAATGGTTCTATTTCTCCAGTTACTATTTTCAAAAAAGTTGTCTTTCCACATCCATTTGGTCCAAGCAAAATGGCTTTACGACCATTTTCCAAAGACAAATTCACATTTGAAAAAAGCGTTCTCTCACCAAATCTCATACTCAGATTCGATATACTCATTATCATGTTTCAATTATACCATCGTACAGAGCGTGCATGCTTGCTTTGAAATGAATTTTCTTTTTTACCCATGTTGTGCGCGAATGTTTTACGAAAGATAATTTTTTCGAAGTCCGTCAGAACGGATGCTTGGTAAACAGTTTTGCCCTTTTATTGGGTCCATAAACTTAAAGCATGTTGAGAGTTAAAAATTTCGAAAGATTTATGGCAGATTCAGAATTTCTCCTGAAGATCTTTTAAATCCGTGGAAAGAGATATTCCAAACTCAAAGAGTGGGGATTTGAAGATAAAGGAGTCTGAAAAATAGAAAGTGCCGCTGGTCAACAAGGAAAGTCTAAAACCTTTTTGAAGCAAAAAAGAATACGCCGTTTCCACCATTACAGAGTTAAATTCTTCGCCATTGGAATTTGGAGGTGAAAGGAAAAAAATACCCTTCGAAAGGTTTTTTGCGATGCTTGAAAAAAACCTTGAGTAAGAAAGAGAAGCTTTTAAATTTTCTCCATGGATAGCCATCTCCGCCCAAATATAATTTCTTCCCACTTCACTTATTTTTGATGTAGATAGAGGATACGAAATCTTTCCTATTTTTGTCTTTGCACCAAGCGACAAAGAAAGAAAAGCATTCTTCCAAATCTTTAAGCCCATGTTCATGTAAAAAACGGGAGTTGATTCTCTAAACATCACCTGAGCGTAATAGTTTTCGCCAATTCTTAAAGAAGAATAGGGATAACCAACATTTAAAGTGAGAATGGAGGAATTCACATTAACAGAAGTTTCAAAGTTAGAAAGGTAAAAAGTTATTCCCGCCGCAAATGAACTTGCCACAACAAACAGCAAGAAAAACGATAAAAGAAGTGAAAAACGTGCTTTTACCTTCATAGTATTACCTCAAAAAATCTGCGAGAGTGGGCAAAAGGGCTTTTGCACTCGATTCTAACGCGGCTTTGTAAACATTCTCTTGCATTGAAAGATCCGAAATTACCTTCACCATATCGGCATCCTGCGTTTTGGAAAGCAATTGCGTGATGTACGAGTTGAAATTCGCGTTTTCGTTTATCAATTGAGAAATTATCTGCTCTCTCGAACCTATATCCGCCGTCACTTTCTCAAGAGAATTTTCATAGCTTTCCAGATCCTTAAGGTCTTCACCTCGCACTTTGTCAACGTTGTTATCATCCAGATCTTTTATTATTTTGTCCAATAATCCTTCTTTTATTCGAGCTATCTTGGTATTTTTAGACAAAGTCGTTACACTGCTTCCAGACGCGTGATTAAGAGTTACATTTGAAGAAGTGATAACTGCTTCGTTTTCTCCTGATTCTCCTGACAAATCTACACTTCCACCAACGATGGTTAACGATGCCCCAGCGGAAAGCGTTTTAGAACCACTTCCCGAAGCGATCACCTTACCATTTATAATTACAGAAGTCGCTCCTGAATAGCTTACAGTTGCGCTCGCTCCACTAACATTTTCGACTACCGCATTTATGGTGCCACCACTTTCTTGAATCTTTCCACCGCTTGATAGATCTATCTTCATGGCGCCATTCAAAGTCATGGCGCTATTTGTAGTCACGTTAAAAGTGCTCAAAGTGGTCCCACCGGCGGTGGTGTAAGACAACAAACTGTTTGAAACGCTTCCGTTGTAGTGAAAGAGATCTGGCAAAGTCAAATTCGTCTTCACTATAGAAGTTCCAACTTTTAGATAATTGGCATTTGAAGTTACAGAATTGCTAACGTAATAATAAGTTTCATTTGTTCCGGAACCGGAAGTGACTATGGGAACGCTTGCCTTTGAACCACTGTAAAGGTACGAATCTCCAACCTTCGTATTTCCAACTTCTACTATGAATTCCCTTATCCTCTTTATTTCATCTGCTATTGCCTTTCTATCCGCCGGAGTATTGGTATCGTTAGACGCTTGAACTACCAAAGCATGGACCCTTTGAATAGAAGATGTTAGTTGGCTGAGCATAGAATCGTATCCTTTCAAATTTCCTTCAACCTGTTCAAGCGAGCTCTTGTAAGCATCTAACTGCCTCAAAGATGAATCGTAAGTTGACGCGAGAAAAGCCCCACTCGGATCTTGCGATGGAAATTCAAATTTCTTCCCAGTTGCCGCTTCATGGTGTAAATTTGCCAATCTTTTTAAGATGTTATCAACATCGTTTATAAGCATGTTTTTCATCATGCTCTGGCTAACTCTCATCTTCTCATCACCTGACCATATTAACCAACGTTTGAATCATTGAATTCACCGTTGAAATAACCCTTGCGGATGCCGTGTAAGCGTTCTGATACAAAAGCATTTGAGACATCTCATCGTTTATAGATACGCTTGAAACTTCTTGACGATCGTGTTCTATTTGGTTGACAAGCGAGGAAGTGTTGTTGTACATTGCCGATGCATTTTGCCCTTCAATACCAATTTTACTCACGAAATTTCCGAAAAAACCGTCCATTGAGGTAACGTTGTCGTAATCGTAAGTTTTCAAATCCACTATTAGTTGCATACCTCCTGAACCTTGTTCACCTGTCGGGGAAAGCGTTCCCACGGCAGATGAAGGCAAGAACTGTGGAGAAAAATCCGTAGCCACTCTGCTCGGATCGGAAAGTAAAGAAGAGTTCACACTCATGTGCAAAACGGGGTTGTTAAAAGAAACGCTCAACACTTGAGTTTCATCGGCAACTTCGGCGTAATGTTTTAAATCTACAGAATAATCACTTTTTAACGTAAATCCAAGAGATTTCAGCAAGGCCTTTGCTCCATCACTTACAGCTTTTATCTCCACCGGATTTTCATTTCCATTCGCCTGCCTTAACAGATCGTAGTTGTCATCCTTAGTTGCCCTAACAACCAAATTTCCACGTGGAGCAAGAGAAAATTCCACGCCAACTTTTGCGGCGTTAACTTTGGATATCAAATCATCCAGTGAATCGTTTGCATTTACCTTTATCAACGCGCCGTTCACATTCAAAGTAACGTCTCCGGATATCCCGGCAAAGAGTTCTGAAAGCTTCTTTCTCGGATCGTAAACAATTCCATCTGGAGGATTGGAAGACTCTATTCTGTAAAGCGCGTTGGTTTGTCCCGGAACGGTTTCAAAGTTAAAAAGAGACTGTCCATGATTTCCGTTCTGATCGTATGATTGGTTTAAAATGGTATTCACCTTGTCGCCCAAATTGAGCATAAATCCATTCAAAACACTTTCGTAATTAGATACAACTTTATCTCTCAAATGAAATAGCGCACCTATCTTTCCTTCAGTCGGAATGAGTGGAATATTGTTAACGGATAAAAAAGATTTGTTGGGCTTTCCATTTATGCGTTGAAACTTAAGCGGCACGTACTTTTGACCTGAAAGCACGTTTATTCCATTTATAGTTATCGCTATTTCACCGTCTTTGTACGTAACCATCTTAAAATTCGTTTCCTTTGACAGCTTGTCTAAAAGCAAATCTCGTTTGTCAAGCAAATCGTTTGGCTTATTTCCCAAAACCGATGATTCCCTGATCTTAACGTTCAAATCCGCAATATTTTTGAGAATGGAGTTAACATTTTCCGCCTCAGCTTCAAGTTGATGGGTGTAATTGCTTTTCATGGCTTCAAGCGATTTGTAAACGCTTTGAACCTTTTCCAACAAAGCTTTCGCCGATTGAACGAACTCTGCCTTTGCTCCTACACTTGAAGGAGTGGTGGCAACTTGTTGAGCAGCTTTCCAAAATTCATCGTATTGGCTTCTCAAGCCGGTGCTTCCAAGCATACCAACAAGCTGCTCTATATATTGAAATTGTGTGTTAACCTCATCCCAAAAGCCAAGTTTCGAGTTTGCTTGCCTGTATTGCAAATCCAAAAAGGAATCGCGTATCCTCTGAACATCTTTTACCTTTGAACCAGTTCCAAAGGAAATGGGCATATTAGTTTGAGTTAGTGTTTGCATTGGAAGAGGTGGCATGGTCGTTATTACGGCACGCTGACGCGAAAAACCAGGCGTGTTGGCATTCGCAATGTTATGCGCAACAACGGACATTGCCATCTGTTGAGTGTACATTCCAAGTACACCCGTGTTTAAACTCATGAACAAACCAGCTTCCGGCATTTAAGCCCTCCTGTTGAAAACCGTTCCGCTCTTCCCTTTCTCGTATTTGTCGTAAGTTATCCTTTTTCCTCTAATGGCATCCATTAAAACGTCGAATTCCTCGAGTCTGTAAGCTATCATTTGCTGAATGCCAAGATTCAAAAGGCTCACTTCATTGAGCAATTCGGTCAGCCTCGCTGCCATAAGAGTTAGATCGTGACGCAAAGGTTCACCAATGTGCGTCAACAATTCGGATATGGTAGGTTCTACATTGTATCCATTTGCTATTTGTCTGGTAATATCCAATCTTTCACTTTCTATTTTGTTTAAATCATCTACCGTCTTCTTTTCTTTTTCCAAAATACTTTTCAACGAGACTGTATCATTTTTTTCAATGGCCTCTCTCTTATCTTTTAAAACCTCTATCAACTCTGTAACCTTTTCTTTTTCTTCTTCCATCATCTTCATTAATTTTTTTTCCATCATAGCTTCCCACCCATCGCGTCGATCATCCTTCTTGCCAGCTTTTCCGTATCAACGCTGTATTTGCCTGAAAGGACCAACTCTTTGATCTCCATAACGCGCTTTTGCCTTGTTCCTTCACCTTTCATGGAATACTTCAAAGCCTCCATGAACGATTCGAAATCGACGCCTTTTCCACGTGTGTGTGTGAAAACTTCCCCATTGTATTTTTCTGCTTTGGAAGAGCGTTTTCCTTTGTTGTTTTCAATAGGTTGTGGAGCGGATGGCACACCATCTATTCGCATCTCATGTCACCTCCATTTTCCTTCCATAAAGATAATCGGCACAATCGAGCTTTTCTTTACCTTTTGTCTTTTGCAAAAAATAAAACGGCCTTTAAAAAGCCCGTTAGTCTTTTGCAATTCTTTTTAATACCTATGCACAACATCAAAGCACGTACCTTGCGATCAGGTAAGCACTTGCCGTTACCCCGGATAGCACAACAGCCGGAAGTGCGTATTTGAAGTACGGACTGAATTCCAGTTTCCCCCTTTCGAGTTTTTGGGTCATTCCGGCAACAACCATATTCGCCGCGGCTCCAACTATCGTTAAGTTTCCTCCAAGGCATTGTCCCATAACCAAAGCCCACCACACCAAAGAATTAGAACCAAATATCTTTTCAAAGCCATGAATTATGGGAATCATTATCATAACCGTTGGAACCGCGCTTAAAATCGATGCCATAACCAAAGCGAGCCAGAAAACGACTATCGTCAAAACGAAGTTGTTTGGTATTAAAATGGATAAAGTGCTGGATATCATATCAGCTATTCCAGTTTGTTCTAAAGCGTACACCAATGCAAACATACCAATGAAGAAAAAGATCGTGGGCCAATCTATCCTCGCATAAACTTTTTCCATGGTCTTTGAATTGGCATCTATTAAAAGGAGAAGCACGGCAGCGGCAACGATGGCAACCGTTGAAGGTGAAATGTTCCAAGATTGTGGAAGAACAAAACCCACTATCGCGCCCAAAAACGTTAAGCTTGATTTAATGGCAAGCTTTTTATCGGTAATGGCTGAAAAAGGATTCATATCTTCACGCTTTTCTCTCTTAGGCATTTTAAAGTAATTTTTTTCCTTTCTAAGCCACAGGAAAAGCACCACCACCATGGCAAGAACCACACCAGGTGTCGCATTGACGGCGAAGTCAATAAAAGAAAAGTGGTTGGCAAAACCGACGATCATGTTTGGAGGATCCCCTATTAGGGTCATGCCACCACCAAAGTTCGCAGAAAAAATTATCATCATCAAAAAGGGGAATGGATCCTTATCCAGAGATTCTGTAATGGCTAAAATAACCGGGACAAAAACCATAACCGTTGAAACGTTGTTTAAAAATGCGGAAGAAAGTGCCACAGTGAAAGCCGTTAAAATGTAAAGCAATTTGAGGTTTCCTTTACTTATTTTCAGCACCAAAACGGCCAAAAATTGAAAGACTCCTGCGTCACCCATAAATGGAATGATAACCATCAATCCAAGTAAAAGTGCTATCGTATCAAAATCGACAAACTCTCCGACATGATTTATGGCCAGCTTTGGAACCATGCCAGTAATGGAATTCACTCCTATGATCAAAGCCCCAGCGACAAAAGAAACACCGGCTTTATCCATTTTTCCAGTTATTATGAAATAATACGCAAACACGAAAAGTGCCACCGTTACAAGTTGCATGGCAAGCATTTTCATTCACACTCCGTCTTTATCAGTTTTTCAAAGCGTTTGCAACGTATTCTATACTCTTTTTCACAGCGGGAGTTTTGAAAACTTTTGCAATATCATCGAGGCGAACCAACCAGCCATCTCTTCTGCGTTTCACGGTTATGTAGTACAGTTGTGGAAATTTACCATCAACCCCGATCACTCTCAAGACGTACTCATCTCTTCCCTTAAAAAAGCCCCTGAATTCGACAAACAATTCGTTCTCACGAAATCTCATGGTAGAGAGTGTTTCAAGTTTCTTACTTACCACTTCTTCAGAAATTTCTTTTATGTGGGCGTGAGGCAAATCTTGTCCCTCCAGTATCCTATTTATTTCAAAATTTTTTGGATGAGAAATTATAGACCAGCTTTTTCTGCCTAACCTTTCCCATTTTCTTCCGTACTTGGTGGCTTTTATCGGTTTTAATGTATGGGTAACATGATCTATTTCCAGCTCTTTTAAGTTATTAACAGTCCATTCAAAATAAAAAGCGTCGTCTGTAACCGCTACGAATTTTCCAGAATCCTTTAAAATGGAAGAAACAACCTTCAAAAAATCTTTCTCAAAAAGCCTCTTTCCCTCTTGAGACTTCTTTGGCCATGGAATCGGGTAAAAGGCAAGGAACAGATCAACGCTCTTATCGCCAAACAGTTCTCTTGCCAGAAACTTTGCATCTCCCCTTACAAATTTCACATTTTCAATCTTCATATCGTAAGCCCTTTTTACAGCTTTTTCGCAAGATATTTCGGAATTCTCTATTCCTATGAATAGATCTTTTTTTCTGGCTTTTGCCATTCTCGTGATCAATTCTCCATTACCGAATCCTACTTCTACCACGATTTTTCCACTTATGGAAAATGAGCTATCGAAGAATGGGGTTTTCAAAATGTAAGGATCCAAAAGATATTTTTCAAACGCTTTCGATATTCTCAAAGTTTTGGAGACGGTAGAGTTTTGCATAAACTCCTCCTAATTTAAGCAATTCGCTGTGACTTCCTTCTTCAACTATCCTTCCATCGTGAATAACTATTATTCTACTGACGTCTCTTATTGTGGAAAGGCGATGGGCTATTATCAATGTTGTCCTTGACGTGGTAAGCTTTTTTATCGCTCTTTGAATCATTGCTTCCGTTTCAACATCTATATTGGCAGTGGCCTCATCCATTATAACAACTTTAGGATCTCTAACAAAGGCCCGAATGATCGAGATCAGTTGGCGTTGCCCTGTGGACAAATTTGTTCCACCTTCTCTAACTTTTGTTTCAATTCCATTGGGAAGAGAATTGATGAATTTTTCTAATTCTAAATCTCTCACAGCTTTTAACACCTTTTCCCTGCTTATGCTTTTATCCCAGAGTGTTATGTTGTCTTCAACACTCCCTGAAAAAAGCATCACTTCCTGAAGAACTATGTTTACTTTCTTTCTGAGCTCTTCAAATGGGCACTCTTTTACTTCTACTCCTCCGATTTTAACGCTTCCACGTTTGTACTCATACAAACCCGTTAGAATGGATGAAATGGTCGATTTACCGGCTCCCGTATGTCCAACAATAGCCACTTTTTCCCCATCTTTCATTTTGAAAGAAATGTCTTTCAGGATCCAATCCTCGTCGTTGTAAGAAAACCAAAGATCTTTAACTTCTATATCTCCACTTTTAATAACAAAAGAAGTTCTTGGATTTTGGGGAAGGGGCCTATTCAACAATCCCTTTATTCTTTCAACAGATGTCATAGACGATTGAAGATTTGAGAAATTTTCCGCCATGTCGTTTATAGGATGAAATAGCATTCCAATGTAACTCACAAACGCAAAGAGGGTACCTATTTCCAGGTTTCCGGCAATTATTGATTTAGCTCCAAACCATATTAAAAGCGTTATGGCAAAGTACCTCGTAAAGTCTATAGTTGGTCTAAAGATGGCGTAAATAAAAACCATTTTCATCGATGAATGGTAATAATCGTTGTTGATGACGTAGAATTCTCTGGACTTCTCTTTTTCTTTGTTGAAAAGAAACGTTACTATCATACCGTTTAAATGTTCTGCAAGAAAAGCGTTTAGCGCTGCCAGCTTTGCCCTCATAATTCTGTAAGCTTTTCTAGAGAAAAATCTGAAAACGTAAATTATAAAAGCCACAAATCCAAAGACTGGCAGCAGTATCAAAAACAATCGTGGATTCATCACGAACATCACGTAAAGAATACCAGCTATCAATACCGCATCTTTGAACGTGGAAGCGATTATCTTTGAGAACATATCGTTAAGATTTTGAACGTCGTTGGTAACTCTCGTAACAAGACGTCCACTTATATTTGAATCAAAGAATTTCATTGGCTGTCTGAGCACGTGAGAAAACAATGTATTTCTTACATCGTTAACGGTTCTTATGGCAACGAGCTGTGATGTCCACTCCTCAAGATAAGTTATGATAAAGATGAAAAGATATATCAAAAACACTTCAAACGCTATAACGCTCACTTCGTAAATTCTCATTCTATCAAAAGAAGAAACGTTGACTTTGTATCTCAGTTTTTTCCCCACGATGTACATTTGGCCCTTCTCTTTTTCGATTTCGTACTGACCATTTTTCTTTGGCACGAAGTAATTATTCCCACCCTTTACCGCGTAAGGTTTTGGATGTTGAATCATCATGTAGGTTGTAGGATGAAGATAAAAATTTATGGCATTTTTCATCAAAAAAGGCGGTATTAAAGAAAGAAGACTCACGGAAATCATCAATATTATGGACAGAGTTAACATCTTCCAATACGGTTTTATGTACTTAAAAGCCCATCGAAAAAGTTCTACATTCTCAAAAAACGAAACATTGTACTCTTCTCTTTCTCTTTGATTTGATGCATTCATCCTGCCGACTCACCGCTTTGCTTGTGTAACAATTTTTGAAGGATGAATATTTTTTCTCTGACCTTTGAATTTCCCTTTCTAAGGGATTCTTCAACCTTCTTGCATGAGTAAACGACGGAAGAATGATCTCTTCCAAACCATGCGCCTATGTCGGCAAAAGTTTTATGAAGGTATTTCCTCGCGAAATACATACCAACTTGCCTGGCACGTGAAAGATTGGCGGTTCTTATCTTCGCATCTAATTCAGCCGGCAATACGTCAAAAACGCTGGAAAGCATTTGGAAAAAAGCTTCTTTTTCAGAAACACTTTCCTTCATAGTAGGAATATTTCCAACTATGTCCTTTACCGCTTTCATTACGGTTTTTTCATTTACTCCCTCTTTCATGCTTTTAAAGGCAAGCTTTGTCACTATACCTTTAATCGTTCTAACGTTGTTAGAAGATAAAGCTATCTCCCTTGCCATTTCGTTACTTAAAAGAATTCCATTTCTCTGTGCAAAAGTTCTCGCTATCTGCATGGATGTTTCAACGTCCGGATCGTAAACTTTTACCACCAAGCCCATTTGAAATCTTGAAACAAGCCTCGGTTGAAACTCCGAAAGTTGGGTGGGAGTTCTGTCGCTACACAACACTATCTGCTTTGAATGGTCCAGAAGGTGGTTTAAGGTGTGAAAAAGTTCAGATTGAATACCATTCTTTCCCATTAAAAATTGTATGTCATCTATCATCAAAACGTCTATCTTTTCCCTGAAGTTCTTTCTAAATTCCTGCGTTGAATTGTTTCTTATTGCCATGATAAGATCGTTCATAAATTTTTCAGCTGTTACGTACATAACTCTTACATCGGGAGAGTTTTGCAAAAGATAATTACCCATTGCATGCAAAAGATGTGTCTTTCCCAGTCCCACTCCACCGTAAATAAAGAAAGGATTCATCTTTCCTGGAGTCTTCGTCACTTCTAAAGTACCATCGTAAGCTTCTTCGTTAAAAGGGCCAACAACGAAGTTCTCAAAGGTATACTCCTTGTTGAATTCACTGTATACAACTGGCCTTTTTCTTATAAGTCTTTCGACTTTTTTTTCTCTTTTTGGCTCTTCGTTTGCCAGTTCGTCTTCTATGACATAAGGAATATTCCTTCCAAAAACCTCTTTTATCGTTTCTTTGAATTGCTTGTGGTACTTTTGATTCAACCAGTCTTTTATGAATATGTTTCCAACGGAAAAAGTGATCAGCGTCTCAGAAATCTCTTTCACGCTGAAGGTTCCAAACCACATCTCCCACGACTTTTTTGAAAGTTTTGACTTCAGAATCCTTATTATCTCTTCAGATTTTTCCATTTTTATATGTCCTTTTTAAGAAGAGTTGTGAAGCGAATATTATAATACCAAAAAATTCTTCTTCAAATGAAAAAATAAGATGAATTTTAAGCACCAATTTCCCTTTCAAGCTGTTGAATCATGAAAAGCTCGTAGTACAAACCTTTTTTTCGCATGAGTTCTTCATGTTTTCCGCTTTCAACGATATGTCCTTCATCCATAACGAAAATCAGATCGCTGTTCTTTATAGATGCCAAATTGTGTGTAACTACAACCACCGTGGAATTCTTTAAAGATTTTGACAGATCTGTCAGTATTCTTGAGGCGGTTTCTGAATCCACGGCGGAAAGAACATCATCCAATACTATCATTTCGGCGCCTTTGAATATTCCTCGTGAAAGAGCCAGGCGTTGACGTTGCCCACCTGATAACGTGACGCCGCGTTCCCCTACCACTGTTTCGTACGATTTATCGAACTTAACAACTTCTTCATGAAAATGGGCTGTCTTTGAAGCTTCCTCAACATCATGATAAGAAAATTCTTCAAATCCAAATGCAATGTTCTTTGAAACGGTGCTACTGAAGAGAAAAGAATCTTGAGGAATCAACAACACTTTTTCTCTTAAGGATTTTTCATTCAAATCCACAATGTCAACATCGTTGTAAAAAACGTGCCCTCTTTCCACTTTGTACAATTTGAGTAAAACCTTTACCAACGTGGATTTTCCACATCCCGTTCTCCCAACTATTGCAACTTTTTGTCCTTTTTTTATATTCAAATTGACATCGTCAAGAACTTTTACGCCATTACCATATGAAAAAGAAAGCGAATTGACTTTAAGCTCTTCAAACGAATTCGGAAAAACCTTTTCTCCCTCTTCTTTCTCTCTCTCTTTCATCAGATCGTTTAACCTTTCAAAAGACGCTCGTCCCCTTTGAAGCACGTTAACGACGTATCCCAAAGCTATAAAGGGCCAAACAAGCATACCAAGATATGCTATAAAAGCAACAAAATCCCCCAAACTTACGGTACCTGCTATGACCATCCTCCCACCGTAAAAAAGGGCTATTGCAGAAGTCACAGCAGCCAGAAAATCTATTAGCGGATCGAAAACGGCGGATATCTTCAACAAAGAAATGTTGTTGCTGACAAAGCCATCGCATTCTTTTGAGAACAATTCTTCAAAATTCTCTTCTACCCCATACGATTTTATCGTTTTAACATTGGAAAAACTTTCCTGCGCGCGTTCGCTTATGGAGGAAAAATATTTCTGAACTTTCTTAAATCTCGAATGAATTTTTCCACCAAAAGACCACGAAGCCAATGCCACAAAAGGAAGTGGGATTAAAGAGATCAAAACCAACCTGTAATCAACACTCGTGAGCATCCCTAAAAAAACGAAGATCGTCATTGCCACTGAATCAGTAGTCATCACGACACCCTGGCTTAACGAAGCCCTTACAGCCATGATATCGTTGCTGAAGTAGGCCATCAAATCTCCCACCCCCTTTTTTTCAAAAAAAGAGATGGGAAGTCTTAGAAATTTATCGAAAAGCTCCTGGTGGGCGAATCTCTCAAACTTTCTCGCTCCACCTATTATCAACAATCTCCAGACCAACCTTCCCCCCATAACGCCACCCGCTATTGCAAGGATGCTCATAGCGTAAATAAAAATCAGATGAACGTTTATGGGGGAAATGGTCAAAAGATTAACGGTTTTTCCGATAAACTTCGGCACCAATATTTGGAGGTAATCTATGAAAACCAAGAACGCCATGCCAACGGCGTATCTCAGCCAATTCTTCTTAAGAAATTTCCATATCAAAGCTCTATCACTTCGTACTTTCCACTTTCAGCATCAAGCAGCACGCATGTTGATTTTCCGCTTAGATATCCACAGAGCTCGCCAGGGTTGATCACAATAGTTTTTCCAACTTTTTCGATTGATAGCTCATGAGTGTGTCCAAAGAAAACGTAATCGTAGATTTGGGAAGATTTGGCCGCTTCCAGCGCGAATGGCTGATGCATCATAAAGATCTTCTTACCTTCGAACTCCACTTCGGTGGGGCTTCTTCTTATCTTGTTTGCCGCCTTTTCTTGGAGAAACAAAAGATCTCCGTCGTTGTTTCCAAAAACGCCAAAGAATTCGTAATTTTCCTTCAATAAATGTGAAAAGACAAAAGGAGAGTTGAAATCCCCCATATGGAAAACCGCACTCACGTTGTTCTTTATCGCCACCTCTACGGCTTTGTCTACCTTTTCAAGATTATCATGAGAATCGGATATAAGAAGCCACATTTTCAATCCCTCACTTTTTGTATATTCTTTCTCCAAAGATCTTTGTGCCTATTCTTACCACGTTAGCGCCTTCTTCTATCGCAACTTTGTATGAATTGGACATTCCCATCGACAAAAATTTCATGCTTACATTTGGTATTTGCGCCTCTTTTATCTCATCAAAAATTTCCTTTGTCAATTTGAAATACGGCCGCGCCTCCTCCGGTTCCCCTGTTCGTGGTCCCATCGTCATAAGCCCCAAGATTCTAACATTTTTCAAAGTCGAAATGCGAATTACGACCTCTTTTACATCTTCCGGCATGACGCCAGATTTTTGTGGCTCTCTTCCACTGTTCACTTCGATAAGAATGGGCATTATCCTACCTATTTTCGCACATCTTTTATCAACCTCTTCAGCCATTTCAAAGGAATTTATGGTCTCTATCATGTCAAAAATACGAATTATCTTGTTTATTTTGTTCTTTTGCATGCTTCCTATAAAATGCCATTCCGCTTTTTCTTTGACAAGTGGGAAAACATTTTGGGCTTCTTGAACGTAATTTTCTCCTATTATCTTCACACCTGCCCTTATAGCTTCTTCTATCTCTTCGGCCGTCCTTGTCTTCGCGGCAGCCACTAAGTGAACATACTCTGGTATTTCCGATAGAATTTCCTTGACATTATGCGTTATATTAGACATTCTTATCACCTCTCTCACGCTTTCGCTTTTCACTTTCATTTTTGAAATCACAAAGTGAAGAAAATCTAAAAACAGGAAAAGTTTTAAGAAATTCTCTTTCGTTCCAAACCTTGATGAAATTCCGTGCTCAATGGCATGCCTGTTCAGTTTATGATCCAGATCGTCGTACTCCGCAAACTTAACCCACCTGTAAAAAGGGATTTTGTCTTCTCTGCTGACCATGTTCATGATCATCCTCATAACGGCTTCAACCGTGACGAATTTTCTGTTTTGAAACTTTATCATCTCTTCCATCTCGCCTTCCATCGGGTTGGTGTGAGACAAAAAATCCCATACAACTCCTTCGGTTTGTGGAAGAAGGGCGTATATTGCGAGTTCCAATTCTTTTCTCTCATAGGCGCTTATTATCGATCTTATTATCTTTTTTCTCCTGGAAAAATATTTCACATCAAACCACTTTTTGCTCATCTCAACCAGTTTTTCTGGAGAAGAGTACATTTTTCTGATCTTTTCGTAAATGCTCCTGGAACTGATATTAGAAGAAGATCTGAAACGCATCTTTGAAATTACATCCGGTGAGAAAAACCATCCTATCTTAGCCGAATTTTGAATTATTTTAATGCGCTTTTCCCCATCGATCAGATCTTTGTATTCCTTTACAGCCAGCTCCAATTTCTCACTGAAACTTTTCTTCCACTTTTCCACCACATTTTGCCACATTCTCTCGCTTTCGGCGGCTCTTTTCACCCTCAACGCATTTCGGAAAGAATTGTAAAAAGGCTTTCCCTCTTTTGGTGAATAACTTTCAAAAAAACCGTTGGCTTTTGCCAGAGAGAAAGATAGCTCCCTCAGGTGTTTCTCTTTCACCTTTTCGAGTTCTTTTTTGGTTAGATCAACAGAAAGAAGTTCTACCAAACGAAAGAAGAATGCCTTCGACTTTTTCTCTTCGTTGGCTTTGTTGTAAGAAACACTATCTATATTTAGGTCTATCGTAAACTTTCTCAAATTCGTTTTCCATATGCTTAGCAGCATTCATTCATCCCTCAATGTTGATTATACACCACCGAAAGTGCTAAAATCGACGTGAAAAGTAAAAAAAGAGGTGAATTATGAAAAGATTTTTTCTCCACGCGAAAATTCATAGGGCAAGAATAACAAATAAAAGCCTTGAATATGAGGGATCCATAACCATAGACGAAACGCTTATGAAAGCTGTTGGAATAGAAGAAGGTGAATTGGTTCAAGTTGTCAACATAGAAAATGGCAAAAGATTTGAAACTTACGTTATAAAAGGCCCAGCCGATTCCGGAGCGATCGAATTGAACGGCGCAGCTGCAAGAATGGGAGAACTTGGAGATAGAGTCATAATAATGGCTTACGGTCTTTTCGATGAGAATGAAGAACACAAGGCTAAAACCGTAGTTGTAGATGCGAAAAACAGAATCAATCGGATACTTTAAGATCTTCTCTTCTCGCTAATTTTTCTCCACGAACAACTCCAAACATTATAAGTGCCCCTCCTATGTAAACGATAAAAGGAGGGGAATTTTTAAGCATCAAAGAATCCGCGGAAACGGAAACAACCGGTATTAAATACAAAAGGTTGTTTGTCGTACGCGAACCTAACGTTTTTATACCGTGATTCCATGTAACGTACCCCAACCCTGAGCATAAAATTCCCAAAAATAGAATCCATAAAAGAATGTCTGGGCGAAAAACATACGTCAAATGTGGTTTAACTATCAAGTATTCTATTGTGGAAAACGGAATGAGAAAGATGAATCCCCACTTCGTCATGGCAAGTGTTGAAACGATGTTATCGGCCTTTTCGAGTTTGTCCACGTAAAGTGTGTACATTCCCCACGAAAAAGCCGCAATGAGTATGAAAACGTCGCCCACCATGCCGTAGCTGAAGGTTAAACCGTGAGAAAAGACTATGAGTGCGACACCTGCAAGAGAAATGAACGACAAAAGATATAACTTAAGTGAACTCATTCTTTTTCGTTGAATGTCCTGGATTATTATGGTGAATATTGGCACGGAGCTTACGATCAAAGAGGCTTGTGAAGGAGTGGTAAACTTGACTCCTATGTTCTCAAAAATGAAATACATGGTTATTCCCCAAAAACCGGCAAGAATTGCGTTTTTTCTTTCCTCTTTTGAAAGTTTTGTTTTATTAGATGAAGCTTTGACGACTATTTTCAATACTAACAGGGAAATCAGAAATCTGAATGTTGCCAAAGTTATAGGAGGAATCTCCTTCACGACAACTTTCGTTGCCACGAAGGAGATCCCCCAGAAAAATATCGTTATCAACGCCAAAAAAAGCGCCAAATCAGTCCTCGCTTTCTCCCAACAAGTTGGTTAAAGCGTTAACTATATCAAATGGAGAGATCAATTGGCCATCTTCTCTTAACACCGTTTGCATCGGTACTTGGCGTTTGTTTATTCTACTTACTTCGTGTGAGAATTGTCCCATATTCATCTCTGCAACCACAATACCGGAAACCTTGTTTAATATCTTTTTTAACGGAACCGAAGGGAATGGCCAGATCGTTATAGGCTTGAATAAGCCCACCTTTATCCCATTTGCCCTGGCAAGTTTCATGGCCCTGTAAGCGCTTCTTGCGGTTATACCGTAAGCAATTATGACGTACTCAGCATCTTCCATCATGTACGTGTCGTAAATAAGAATATCATCAAGATGGAGTTTTATCTTGTTTATGAAATGTTTCATGAGCTGAGAAGCAATTTCTGACTCTCCGACGGGAAACCCACTTTCATCGTGGAACAATCCCGAAACGTGAAATCTTGATTTTCCCATGGAAACAAGTGGCTGAATGTCATCATACAATTCCGAATCTTCCAAGAAAGGCTGATAGACCGTTTCGTTTTTCAGCTCATTCGTTTGAATTCTTTCAACAATATCGAATTCCATTGGAGATGGAAGGTAAAAACTTTCTCGCATATGTCCCAACGTTTCATCCATCAAAAATACGACAGGAGTTCTGTAAAGTTCTGCAAAGTTAAAGGCCGTCACTATGTACCTGTAAACTTCTTCAACACTAGAAGGGTACAAAGCGATAACCGCATGGTCCCCATGTGTTCCCCATCTTGCCTGCATTATGTCACCCTGTGCTGGTTTTGTTGGAAGACCAGTGCTTGGACTTCCACGCTGTACGTCAACGAAAACCGTTGGAGTTTCCGTCATAGAAGCATATCCAAAAGCTTCTTGCATAAGACTGAACCCCGGTCCGCTCGTTGCGGTCATCGATTTGACACCTGCCAACGAAGCACCTATTATGGCTGCAGCGCTTCCAAGCTCATCTTCCATTTGAATGAAAGTGCCTCCAACTTTTGGGAGCTCTCTTGACATAACCTCAGCTATGTCCGTTGCGGGAGTTATGGGATATCCCGCAAAAAATCTACATCCAGCTACTAAAGCTCCCATAGCACACGCTTCATCGCCCTGCATTATCACGAATTTTTTCTCACTCATTTCTTTTCCACCACTTTTCTTGGCGTGACTTCTATGGCAAAATCCGGACACAAATTAACACATTGCATGCACCCAATGCACTTATCCATATCGGATATCTTTGGAGCCTGCAATTCACCTTCTACTATCGTGTGTGTTGGACAAACCCAGTAACATATTCCACACGATTTGCATGAATCATAGTCTATATCCACGCTAAAGAGTTTTTTCGCCATAAGCGCACCTCCTCCTCGTCCCTATTTTAACATTGAAAGGAACACTCCTGCAACCAAAGCAGAACCAATGACACCGGCAACGTTTGGTCCCATCGCCTGCATCAAAATGAAATTGTGAGGGTCTTCCTTCTGAGCCACTTGTTGCGCTACTCTGGCAGCGTCCGGTACTGCCGAAACACCGGCTGCCCCTATAAGAGGATTTATCTTGTTTTTCAAGAAAAGATTCAAGAATTTTACAAATAAAACTCCGCCAGAAAGCGAAGCCGCGAAGGCTATTATTCCAAGCAATAGTACTTTAAGAGTGCCGGGAGTCAAAAAAGTTCCAGCCTTCGTTGTGCCACCAACAGAAAGCATCAACAATATTTCAACTATGTCAAGTAAAGCATGGCCGGCGGTATCGGCAAGCCTCTTCGTGAGAGGAATTTCATTTAAAAGGTTGCCAAGCATCAAAAAACCTATCAGAGGCAACGCTTTCGGAACCAATGTACCCGCGATTATGGTTGTGGCTATTGGAAATATGATTCTTTCCTTTTTTGAAACCACTCTCGCCTGTTTCATCCTTATTCGTCTTTCCTTTTTCGTCGTGAAGAGTTTTTGAATAGGCGGCTCTATGAAAGGAATAAGTGCAATGTAGGTGTACGCCGCAACGGCAACAGTCCCCAGGATATCAGGTGCAAGACGCGATGTTAAAAATATCGAAGTAGGTCCATCTGCCCCGCCGATAATTCCTATTGAAGCCGCCTGAAATATGTTGAAACCTATCATTTTCGCCACTATAAATGCGGTCATAATGCCTATTTGAGCTGCTCCTCCAATTAAAAACAATATGGGTCTGGCTAAGACGAAAGAAAAATCGGTTATGGCTCCTATTCCAAGAAATATCAAAGGAGGATAAACACCCGCATACATTCCCTGCTGAATGTACCACATAACACCCCCAGAGATGTGAACCCCATTTACAACAGTGGGAGGTGCAAAAAGTCCAGATGAAATGGCTGGAATATTAGAAACGATCATTCCAAAAGCCAGTGGTATAAGCAGTAACGGCTCAGCGTGATATTTGTACGACGCGTATATCATGAAAATGGCTATTCCTATCATAAATAGATTTCCAACCGTGAAAGTATACAACGCGCTTGTTGAAAAAACCGTTTGAAGCGAGGCCAAAATGTTCATAAGATCATCATCACCTCTTCAAATTATTTAGAAAAGTAACTTATTTTTTCATGAAAAATGGCACACGTCAAAGTGTGCGTGTGCCATTTCATTTAAAGAGTTATTATCCATTTTTAGATTCGACAACCGCTTGAGCCGCTGCCAATCTCGCTATAGGAACTCTGTAAGGAGAACAGCTTACGTAATTCAAGCCTATTTCGTTCACTATCTTTATAGAAGCTGGATCTCCACCGTGTTCACCACAAATACCCAACTTGAGTTCTGGCTTGACACTTCTTCCTTTTTCTTTGGCCATTCTTACAAGTTCTCCAACACCATCTTTGTCCAACGTTTTAAATGGATCCACTTTTAAGATTCCCTTATCGAGATAATCTTTAAGGAATTTCCCGCTGTCATCTCTACTGAATCCAAACGTCATTTGAGTGAGATCGTTAGTTCCAAATGAGAAGAAATCAGCTTCAGTCGCAATTTGATCTGCTGTAACAGCCGCGCGAGGAACTTCTATCATCGTTCCAACGAGATATTTGAGTTCCACTCCACTTTCTTTGATAAGCGCGTCCGCAGTTTCCACTATAACGTTTTTAACGTATTTCAATTCGTTAACGTGTCCAACAAGTGGAACCATTATCTCTGGAATGACCTCGATATTCTCTTCTTTCTTCAATTCGATGGCTGCCAGGATGATAGCTTTAGTTTGCATGACCGCTATTTCTGGGTAAGTGATCGCCAAGCGGCATCCTCTGTGCCCCATCATGGGGTTGAATTCTTGAAGAGATTCGACTATTTCTTTAACTCTTTCAAAGCTTATGCCCAAATCTTTGGCAAGTTTTCTCTGCGCTTCTTCCTCTTTTGGAAGGAACTCGTGGAGAGGCGGATCTATGAGCCTTATGGTAACTGGCAATCCTTTCATTTCCCTAAAGAGACCTTTGAAATCCTCTTTCTGCATTGGAAGGAGTTTGTCAAGTGCTTTTTCTCTCTGTTCCTTCGTTTCAGAAGCGATCATTTCACGCACAACCGGAATCTTTTCGTTATCGAAGAACATGTGTTCCGTTCTGCACAGTCCAATCCCTTCCGCACCAAAAGCCCTTGCCACTTTGGCATCCCTTGGGATATCCGCATTTGTTCTTACACCCAATTTTCTTATCTCGTCGGCCCATTCAAGAATGGTGGCAAGATTTCCTTCTAGTCCTTGTGGTTTTATGGCCTTTATATTCCCAAGGAAAACTTCTCCGGTTGAACCGTCAATGGAGATCCAATCTCCTTCTTTAACGGTTATATCGCCAACATGGAATTCTTTTTTCTCTTCATCAACTTCTATGGCTTCGCATCCAACAACGGCGCACTTGCCCATTCCTCTTGCAACAACAGCTGCGTGCGAAGTTCTTCCACCTCTTGCGGTAAGAATTCCCTGAGCGGCAACCATTCCGGCAACGTCTTCAGGAGAAGTTTCGGGTCTAACCAACACAACGGGTTCCTTCTCGCCGAGTTCCTCAGCCAATTTGGCAGAGAAAACCACCTTTCCAGAAGCCGCGCCTGGAGAAGCGGGAAGACCCTTGGCTATCAATCTCTTTTCCTCAATCGCTTTTTTCTTTTCATCAGGGACGAACATAGGATGGAGAAGCTGGTCGACATGATCTGGGGTTACCCTCATAACGGCTTCTTCTTTTGTGATGAGGCCTTCGTTCACCATATCCACGGCTACCCTAACGGCTGCCATTGCCGTTCTCTTGGCGGATCTTGTTTGGAGCATGTAAAGTTTTCCTCTTTCAACGGTGAACTCAACGTCTTGCATGTCCCTGTAATGTTTTTCAAGGATATCGAATATTCTAAACAATTCGTTGTACGCTTCTTCTGAAACTTTCTTCAAACCTTCCAAACTTTCAGGCGTTCTTATACCGGCAACAACATCTTCACCCTGTGCATTCCTCAAAAATTCTCCGTATCTTCTCTTTTCGCCGGTAGAAGGATCTCTTGTAAACGCAACACCAGTTCCGCTCGTGTCACCCATGTTACCAAATACCATGGAGACAACACTTACGGCCGTTCCAAGAAGGGCATCTTCTGGAATGTGGTTAAGCCTTCTGTAGTCAACCGCCCTCTTGTTCATCCATGAGCCAAAAACGGCATCTATGGCTATCCATAACTGTTTCATAGGATCTTGTGGGAATTCTTTTCCTTCCCTCTTGTAAAGATCCTTATAACGTTCAACTAACTCTTTTAGATCTTCAACTGTCATCTCGGTATCTAACTCTATACCGCGTTTTTCTTTTATCACTTCTATTTCTTGTTCAAATTTTCTATGTTCTATTCCAAGTGCAACATCACCAAACATTTGAATAAAACGCCTGTAAGCGTCATAGGCAAATCTTTCATTGTCCGTTAATTTTGCCAACCCCAGCACGCTTTGATCGTTCAAACCGAGATTCAAAATCGTATCCATCA
>WFYR01000115.1 GCA_015489955.1 Mesoaciditoga sp.
ATCGAAACGAAAGATGATTTCTTTGAAGGGTTGCTCTTTTCATTTGTCAACGGTAAAGCGCTTCAAATCATGATAGATTCGGAAGAAGTTTACTCTTGGATAAAAGAAAAGTTCGGGACGGGCACTCTTCGTTTGGGTGGCACTTCCGCCAACATGGCAAAAACGCTGTCTAACTTTTCATTTCCCAAAGTGTTGATTTACTCTTATCCTTTGACAAAAGAATTGGCAGGGTTATTTCCCGATTCTAAAAATCTTTTTGTGGTTCATGATCACGAACTCCAACACCCAAAAAATCTTCATCTTGAGCATGGTGTGAAAGCCATCCATTGGATATTTGAATTTTCGCAAGGTCAAAAGATAAAAATCAAGGATAAAGAATACGTGTGCCCGCGTTCAAATAGGTTCATAGCTTCTTGGAACCCTGTGAATTCCCGTTTGGAAATAAGAGATCCTTTCCGTTCATACGTTTTAGAACATGCAAAAGAGATTTCCAAATTTCTTGTGTCGGGTTTTCACATAATGAGAGATAACTACCCAAATGGTGAAAGTGCGAAAGACAGGATGGACGAAGTGGCAAAATTCATAAAGCAAATGAAAGAAAAGAACCCACGTATACAATTCCATCTTGAATTCGCTTCCATAAGGAGAAATGGTGTAAGAAAGGCCGTGGAAAGTGTGCTCTTTCCAATTTCAGATAGCTTGGGTGCCAACGAAGTGGAACTTTCATGGATAGCCAACGATATGGGCATGGATGCAACGGGAATTGAGGCTGGGAATGTTGAAAGAATTTCCATCGTACTTTCGAAATTACGATATATGGGACTCAAAAGAATACATTTTCACACGCTGGGTTTTTATCTTCTTGCTTTTGATGAAAATTTCTACGACCCTGAAAGCGAAAGAAATGCCCTTGCGTTTGCGGCGTTGGCAGCTGCTCAAAGGGCAAGAGATGGATACATAGCGCAGGACAAAATAAAAGAAATACTTGATATCCCACTTTCTAACGCAAAATATCAAGAATGGAAGTCCAATGGGACGACATTTATCTTATTCCCAACGAAAATAATTCAAAATCAGAAAATCTCAGTTGGATTGGGAGATACGATCTCATCGTTGGGATTCGTTTTAGGATGATGCAGATGGTTCTGCAAAATAAGGTAAGATTTGGGTTAATAGGAACGGGAAATGCCGCTAAAATTCATGCAAAAGCTATATCTAAGATGGAAAACGCGAAATTGGTAGCCGTGGTTGGACGCAACTCTCAAAAAGCCATGGCTTTTTCAAATGAATTTCAATGTGATACTTCTTCAAGTGTAGATGAGCTTCTTGCAAGAAAAGATATAGATGCCATTTGTATCACCACCCCAAGCGGCACCCATGCAGACATTGGAATAAAGGCTGCCAAAGCCGGAAAGCACGTTGTTGTAGAAAAGCCAATAGATGTGACTTTGAAAAAAGCGGATGCTTTCATAAAGGCATGTGAAAAACAGAATGTAAAATTGGCAGTTATATCTCAAAGGCGTTATTCTGATGGAGTCCAACAAATACGAAGAGCCATTAAAAGTAACAAACTTGGGAAAATAGGATTTGGAGGAATGCAGGTGAGATGGTATCGCTCCCAAGAATATTATGACAGCGCACAATGGCGAGGAACGTGGGAGCTTGATGGTGGTGGCGCTTTGATAAATCAATCAATTCACTACGTAGATCTTCTTCAATACCTTGTTGGTCCAGTTGAAGAGGTCTTCGGTTATTGTAAAACTATGGCGCATAAAATAGAAGTGGAAGATCTAGTTGTGGGATCTTTGAAATTCAAAAACGGGGCAATAGGCTTGGTTGAAAGCACAACGGCAGCCTATCCCGGATTCTTTTCAAGGATGGACGTGTACGGAGACAATGGAAGCGCGGCTCTGGTAAACGACGAAGCTGAGCTTATAATAACCAAAGGCGAAAATATCTTAGAAAAAAAAGATGTGAGTGACAAAAGAAATTCAACTTCTGGGCCAGAAATATCTTACGTATTGCATGAAAAACAGTTGAGAAACTTCGCTGATTCCATACTCAAAGGTGTTGAATTGGATGTCAAGGGAGAGGATGGAAGAAACGCCTTAGCCATCGTTGAAGGTCTGTACACATCTTGCAAAGAGAAAAAAGTGATAAAAATAGATTTAATATAAATTGGAAGAAAGATAGGAGGGAGAAAGTTGAACTTTGAAGAACTCGAGATTCTAAAAGACGTAACGGGACAGCTCATAGACTTCACACTTAACCTGCGGCAAAGTGGACATCCCGGAGGCTCTCGCTCTAAAATGCATATACTATGG
>WFYR01000116.1 GCA_015489955.1 Mesoaciditoga sp.
ATCCGTTGGCATCCAACAACATGCGTGCCAACTGGGCACCCGTAAGATTTGTAGAAGATCTTACCATTGAATATTTTCTAAAGGTGGACGAAACTTTTGCTTGTGCCCAAACCGCAAGAATAACAGCTGGTATGAGTAGTATCATGGTTGGATCAAAGAAAAAATAAGGAAAAAACATCTATTAAACACCTCCACCCTAGAATTTTAACACAGATTTTATTGAAAATATCCTTCATTTTTGAGACGCAAAAAGAAAGAAAGAGTTCAAACTGTTGATTTGCTGTGGAAAAAAGGTGTATAATTTATGAGAAAAAAATCACATATATAAAAATAAAATTTAGTGAATAAAATTATTATAACTCCTACATTCTCTGGGATGAAGGGAAAACCTGACATCGAGGAGGCCAAAAAAGTGGAAAAACAATTGGAAAAAAAGAGGCGTTTAGGCGTTGTCGCGATCATAATTAGAGATCGTAACAACGCCTATTCTCATGTGAATCAAATTCTTCATGAATTTGGTGAAATTGTTGTTGGAAGACTTGGAGTGCCCTACCACGAAAGGAACGTATCTGTTATTGCACTCATAGTCGATGGAAATACAGACGAAATAGGGTCTTTAACCGGTAAAATCGGTCAAATTAAAAGTGTGAGCGTCAAAAGCGCTTTTATCAAAATTCAATGAAAAATGAGGTGATTCCTATGATCACGGAAAGTTCCTGGATAAAAAAAGTTATAAAGGAAGAAGAGTACAAAAAATACATGAATGGCGAAAAGGACTTCATAAATGACGATGAAATAATGCAAAAGATAGAAAAAAACAAAAATCCTGATCCTTCGAAGATAAGGAATATTATGAAGAAATCTTTAGAAATTCAAACTCTTTCTCCAGATGAAACGGCTTCACTTTTAAACGTGACAAACCCACTTTTGTGGGAGGAGATTTACGAAACGGCTGCGAAAATCAAGAAAAAGGTGTATGACAATCGCGTTGTAACTTTTGCTCCACTTTATTGTAGCAACTACTGTGTGAACAATTGCCTTTACTGTGGTTTTAGGCGTGACAACAAAGAAGAGGTTAGGAGAAGACTTACCTTGGAAGAGGTAAAAAGAGAAACTGGGGTTTTGGCAGGAAAAATAGGGCATAAGAGACTCATTGTGGTTTATGGGGAACACCCATTGTCAGATGCTAAATACATAGCAAATACCATTCAGGCGATTTACAGTGTGAAAGCTAAGACAAAAAACGGTTATGGAAGCATAAGAAGAGTCAACATCAATGCCGCTCCAATGTCAATAGAAGATCTTTCCATGCTCAAGGAAATTGGCATAGGCACTTATCAGGTTTTTCAGGAAACGTACCATCATGAAACTTACAAAAAGGTTCATCCATCTGGAACCTTGAAATCCAACTATCAGTGGAGACTTTATTCAATGCATAGGGCTTTTGAAGCTGGCGTGGATGATGTGGCGATAGGGGCACTTTTCGGTTTGTACGATTGGAAATTCGAAGTTATGGGATTGCTTTACCACGCTATAGAACTTGAAAAACGTTTTGGCGTGGGCCCACATACCGTTTCCTTTCCTCGTTTGACACCTGCCAAAAATGCCCCTTATGTTCAAAAAACTAAGTACAAAGTTTCGGATGAAAATTTCAAAAAGTTAATAGCGGTTATACGCCTTTCAATACCTTACACGGGCTTGATCGTAACAGCGAGAGAACCTGCAAGGGTAAGAAACGAAGTGCTTCCAATGTGTACCCAAACCGACGCTTCAACGAGAATAGGAGTAGGAGCGTACTCATTATGGGGAAAAGAAAAAGAACAAAAGCTTAACAGGCAACAATTTTTGATTGGAGATGATAGAGAACTCGATACGGTTGTAAGAGAACTTTCTGAAATGGGATACATTACTTCTTTTTGCACGGCAGGCTACAGATGCGGGCGTACGGGAAAGAACATAATGGAACTCTTAAAAAGCGGAAAAGAAGGAAGTTTTTGCAAGTTGAACGCTATTCTCACGTTTCGAGAATGGTTGGATGATTTTGCAAGCGAAGAAACAAAGAGAGCCGGCGAAAAAATCATAAAAAGAGAGATGGAAGAAGTTAAAAAGAGTGCAACGCGTGCCTATTCTCCGCAGGTTGTTGAAGAATTGGAAAATTATTACAAGAGGATCAAAAATGGAGAAAGAGATTTGTATTTCTGAATTAAAAAGGCTTTCACACCTTTACGATATTGAAATTACCGTGGCCAAGAAAGCTGGGCGAAGATGGTCGTACATTGTGAACGCTGGGGAAGAAAAATTTCTTCCCAGTCAAATAGTAGATCAATTTGAGGGATACGCTCTTTTTGTTGAAGGAAAAGATTTTGACAATGAGGCGGTGGTGAATGCTTTTAGGAAAATCATTAAAAAGATTAACGCACAAAAAGGTGGCTGAGATTTTAAATGGTGATTTCTCCAAGAATTTGAAAGATATCGCAAAAAAGGTTGCCAATGAAAAGCCACTTTCTAAAAGTGAAATCGTTTACCTCTTAAATCTGAAAAAAGAAACGAATGAAAGGAAAGCGATGTTTGAGCTAGCAGATGCGATTAGGAAGGACACAGTTGGCAAAACAATATCTATAAAAGGAATCATAGAATTTTCCAACTATTGCAAGAGAAATTGTGCTTACTGTGGAATAAGGGCAAAGAGTAATGTAAAACGTTACAGAATGGGTGTCGAGGAGATAATTGAAACAGCTGTAGAAATTTCAAAATTTGGTGTCGATACTGTAGTGCTTCAGTCTGGCGAGGATCCTTATTACACCGTTGACAAGATAGTGAGAGTCGTAAAAGAAATAGAGAGGCTTACAGCTTTGCCAATTTCGCTTTCAATAGGTGAAAGAAGCGTCGAAGAATTGAAAATGTTTAAGAAAGCCGGAGCTTCTAAATATCTCTTAAAGCAAGAAAGTGTGAATCGACGTGTGTTTGAGAATGTTCATGGCTTTGATTACGATGAACGGATAAGGCTTTTAAAAGCTCTAGTTTCGTTGGGTTACATAACTGGTGGAGGAAATATAATTGGTTTACCCGAACAAAGCGTTGAAGATATAGCCGATGATATTTTATTTATGAAGAAAATAGGTGTTAAAATGGCCGGTATAGGCCCATTTATTCCGGCAAGGGGGACTCCCTTAGAAAAGCATCCTTTTGGAAGTGTTGACTTGACGTTGAATGCTTACGCATGCACGCGCTTGGTTATACCCGACGTGTTTTTGCCTTCAACGACTGCCCTTGGAAGCGTGAGCGCCAACTTACAATACAGAGGTTTGGATGTTGGATGCAACGTTATAATGGTTAATTTTACTCCCGCAAAGTATCTTGAAGATTACGCCATATACGATAATAAAAGAAACGTGGAATTCTATCATACAGTGGAAGATCTCCTGAATTCAGAGAAAAAACTTTCACCAAAAGTGCTAAGAGCTTTTGATAAGATGAGAAAGGAGAGAGAAAATGAAAACGCCAGAATCTTATAGAAAACATGTGATATTTCTTGGCAGAAGAAATGCCGGAAAATCTTCGCTTTTCAACGCCTTCATAGGATCCGAAATAGCCATTGTTTCTGACTATGCAGGTACGACAACGGATCCCGTATATAAATCCATGGAACTCTCACCAATCGGCCCTGTAGCTCTAATTGACACTGCCGGCCTCGATGATGAAGGATACATTGGAGCGCTAAGGACTTCTAAAACAAAAAACGTTCTTTACAAAGCGGATGTGGCTTGTATAGTTGTCGATTCAAATTGGAGTACTTTTGAAGATGAAATTGTTGAAGAATTGAAAAAGCAAGAAATACCTTTTGTAGTTGCTTTGACAAAATCAGACTTAAGCTCCAAAGATAAACTGATGGAATTCGTAAGATCGAAGGGTTACGATTGCTGCGCCGTTTCAAAGTTTGATAAATCATCCATTGATAGATTAAGAGTGCTCATAGCGTCGAAAATCAAAAATGGTTACGAACCTCCCTTGATTGAAGATCTTGTTGATGGAGGGGATATGGTGGTACTCGTAGTGCCAATAGATCTTGGAGCTCCAAAAGGAAGGCTCATAACGCCTCAGGTAGAAGCAATAAGAGAGTGTCTTGACGCCGAAGCAACTCCAATGATAGTTAAGGAAAGAGAGCTTCGTTGGGCATTGGAAAATCTCAAGCGAAAACCAAAAATAGTTGTAACCGATTCTCAAGCGGTTATGAAGGTCGTGGCAGATGTGCCTGAAGATGTGCTTATGACGACTTTTTCAATTCTCGAAGCCAAGCATAAAGGAGAACTTCTTGAGCTTGTAAAAGGAGTGGAAGCCGTTTTGACACTTAACGATGGAGACGAAGTGCTCATGGAAGAGGCTTGCAATCATAGAAGTTTGGCGGACGATATAGCGCGCGTTAAAATACCACGCTGGATGACGAATTTTACCGGAAAGAAGTTGAAATTCTCGTTCCACTCGGGCAGGGAATATCCAGACGATGTGAGAAAATACAAGTTGATAGTTCATTGTGGAGGATGCGTTATCACTCGCAGTATGATGTTGCGAAGAATAGAAGAGGCAAAAAATTTTGGCGTTCCAATAACCAATTACGGTGTTATAATCTCTTACTTACATGGGATTTTAAAACGCGTTTTGCAACCTTTTCCATCGGTACTTAATTTATACGAGGAGATTGAGAAAAAGCATGCAAGAAATGCGCAAAGAATTTGATAGTTTAGGATGCGTTTACGTTCCTCAAGATGTGTACTACGGTGCATTTACCGTTCGAGATACGCAGAATTTTCCGCCTTTGAAAAGGATACATCCCTATTTAAAAGATGCCATGGCGGATGTGAAATGGGCATGTGCCGAAACGAATCGTCAACTTGGACTGCTGGAAGAGAGAATGGCTAACGCTGTAAAAACGGCGTGCGATGAAATAAAAATGGGAAAATTCGATAAGTATTTTATCGTAGACCCATTAAGTGGCGGAGCGGGCACGGCTATAAACATGAATTTCAATGAAGTTATAG
>WFYR01000117.1 GCA_015489955.1 Mesoaciditoga sp.
AATTGGAAGTGCCATGGAATTCGTACCGTCTCAAGAAAGAATATGGGAAGAGATGGGATATTTGGACACGATGAAATTCTTCGGAAAATTCGTTGGAAAGCGCTATTACATATATCCCTCTTCAAAAAATATCTTAATTGATGCCATGCTGAAAATGAATAGAAAAGAAATTGAAAAGCTGGCGAATATCATTGGCGTGAATGTAGAAGTCAACAGCGTGGATTTTGCGGTTTATGAAAAGATCTTGCCAGAACTTTTAAATTACTTTCCTTCTTCTTCTTTTGAAGAATTGAACCTTTCCGTCCTTGAATACGCCGCTTCTTTTTTAAACATTCCACGTTTAAAGGCGTACACGCAATATTCGCTTTGCCAGGCTATAACAAAAGCTAAAATTCCCAAGCGTCCATTTTGGAAATCTTGGAAGAAAAAAGATTTGAAAATCGTTGAATTCGTTAAGGAAATATGTGAAAATGTAGAAAGCGAAAATAAAGGTTAAAGTTTGTTGACCGTCGAGACGATAATATGTTAGAATGAGGAAGTTTCTTACAATCAAAAGGAAAACTTACGGAGGTGAACTTAATGAGAAAGAGGAAAGAAGGTTTTACGTTGGTTGAGCTTCTCATCGTTATGGCTGTTATAGCCGCTTTGATGGGAGCTTTGGTACCTGTGGCATTGAATGCCATAAAACACGCAAATGCAACAAGAATAGCAGAAAATTTGAGGTCCATTGAAAGTGCCGTTCAGAATTACGCTTACAGTGAACACAAACTTCCATCATTGAGTACGCTGGTAAATGGAAATTACCTCACTGGAAAAATAGATACAAGTGAGTACGGGATTTATTATTATGATGCAAGTAACACTAAGTGGGATCAGACAAATAATACTTCAATCAGCGGAGTCGCTACTATAGCAGTGGTGTACAGCGGAAGTGCCGCTAACCCTGATCAGGTATACAATGCTTGGCAAGAAGCAACCGCTGTGACTAATTTTGCAAACGATAGTGGTCTTCCATCAGCTGGCGTAGGAGTTACCACAACTATAGCCAAATACTGGTGATAATCAATTAAATATTTAATAATTGAAGCCCACTTCACGTGGGCTTTTTTGTTGCCATTCTTAGCCAAAAACGCTTTTTTTAGTGTATAATATTTTAAAATTGTTGAAAGGAATGTTGAGGCATGATAGGAATCATATGTGATTCTGGAACAGATCTTCCGGATGAAATTTTAGAAGACAAACGTGTGAAAATGGTCCCGCTGAAAGTTATATTAGGCGACAAGATATACAAAGATAGATTTGAAATAAATGAAGAAAAGGTTTTAGAATTCATGAAACAAGGTTTTCCAAAAAGCTCTTTGCCAAATGCGGATGAAGTTAAGAACGCCCTCATGGAAATGGTAAAAGATGGGTACAACGAAATAATAGGCGTGAACATCTCAAGTGGATTAAGCGGCACGCATAACGTTTTTAAGATGGCCGCCTCTGATTTCGTAAAGGAGTTTCCTGACATCAAAATTGAAATTGTAGATTCTTTGAACATATCAATGGGAGCGGGATTTTTGGTTTACAAAGCTTTGCAGTTGATAGACAGTGGTGCAAGTTTTGAAGAAGTGGTGAATGGCGTAAAAGACTCCATAAAGAAATCAAAACTCTTTTACACAATTCCAACCCTCAAATTTTTAAAAGCAGGCGGAAGGATAGGAAGAGTTGGCGCGACGATGGGAGAGATATTGAGCCTGAAGCCGGTTATCTCCGTGGATAAAAATGGAAAGTACTACACTGTGACAAAAGCTCGTGGCATGAAGAGGGCAGTCGATAAAATGCTAATGGATTTAAGAGATTTCGCAAGGAACAAAAAGGTTATGGCGTTGTCCATTTATCATTCTGGAAAGAGTTCTCAAACGTTTGAATTGATCGATTACATTCAGCAAGATTTAAAGTCTTTGAACGCTGAAGTGGTTTTTAAAAAGAGCACCACACCTGTGCTTTTGGTCCATGTTGGGGATGGGCTGATAGGCGCTGGTGTTTTAACGGAATAGATTGAAATTCTTTGATTTCATCCTTTTCTTCTCTTCGTACATCTTCATATCCGCGATGGCTATAAGTTCATCCTGAGTGCTTCTAAAATCGTATTGCGTGCAACCGTGGCTTAAAATCACGCTGTAAGGCTTTTGGCCGCTTTCGTTAAGCCCTTGAAAGTCGATTTTAACTTTTTGCCACATCTTTTCGGAATTTTCCAGAGTGCAAGAGGGGAATATCAAAAGAAATTCGTCTCCGCCTATTCTGCACAATACGTCTGATTTTCGTATGTTTTTAAGCATCAGCTTAACGGAAGTTTTTATCAATTCGTCACCGCAAGCGTGGCCGAATTTATCGTTAACGTGTTTCAGATCGTTTACGTCTACAAAGCATATCGAGAGTGGCTGACCGCTTCTTTGTGAAGATTTCATCTTTTCATTTAGTATTGCCAGGCCAGTTCTTCTGTTGTATACTCTCGTCAATTCGTCGTATGTGGCGTACTTTTTGAGTTTTTCTTCTATTTCTTTTCGTTCATTCACGTTTTCAAGAATGCCAAAGATCGTTAATGGATTTTGATTTTCATCGCTTTTTATCACCTTTCCACGAGCCGCGATCCATTGCCATTTTCCTTCACGTGAAAGCATTCGATATTCAACATCGAATTGGGAGTTACTGTCTTTTACGTACTTTTTTAACGATTCAAAGACATTTTCAAAATCGTTGGGATGCACCAATTTTCGAAATGCTTCGATGGAATCTTCGAAATCGCCAAATTCGTAACCAAGTTGGGTAAAAATCTCTTTGGAAATTTTCAATTTTTTTTCAGCCACGTCGTACTCAAAAACTGAAACTCTTGATGATTCAAGCGCGAGTGCGTAGCGTTTCATGATTTCATCTCTGCTTTGCTGTAGCCTTTTCAATTCATCCACGTCTAAAGCTGACACTACAAGCATTGGTTCACCAAATAAATCCACTTTTTTCGAGCGGAGATCCACCCATTTTTCCCTTCCGCTCTTTGTTACGATCTTGACGGCGTATTCCTTTACGGCTCTGGCACCTTTAAGCCTTTTTAATCCTCTTTCCTTTACCATTTCTACAAAATCGGGATGTATAAGTTCCCAAAAACTCATTTTGAAAAGTTCATCCTGTGTGTACTCACTCATTTCACACGCCATTCTGTTCACATACGAAAACTTCAAAGACGAATCTATTAAAACTATTCCAACTGGCGAAAAGTCGCTCAACGTTTTGAACTTTGTTCTGCTTCTGTTTAATTCCTCTTCCAGGACTTTTATCTTAAAAGCGTTCGCGGCCAAATTCTTGAACAGCCTTACAATTTCCCATGATCGCCTGGTGAAGTGTTTTTCGCTTTCCTTTAAGATGTCTATCCCTATTCCCGCCACGTTTTTATTTCCCACTTTCAAATCGAAGACCAACGATTCTTTTAGAGGCTTAATGGCGCCGGCGAATTTTTTTCTCGTTTCATATGAATGCAAATCCAGAGTGTTTTTCACCAACAACACTTCGTTTTTTGGAAGGATGAAATCGTCTTCGTCAAATTCTAATTTCTTTAACGCTTCTAAATCGTGGCACACGGCATCAACAAATTTTACCTTTTTATTTTCGTATATAAAAGCGCTTCCGCAATCCGCTTCGTGAATTATTTTCATCAGTTCCCTTAACATCTGTGACAAAAAATCGCTCGCATCGCTTTCAAATGGGTTAAGCGTGGAGATGAATTCTATCAGATCTTGCATTTCCGATGGAAATTTTTTCATGTGATAATCATTTTCCATTATATGCTCCTTTCACATAAAATGTTTATACAATTATAACATAATAGCCTTTAACACATCGTCGTTGAATTAATTGATTTGCTGTGATATCATAGCTATGAATTAAAAGCAAATTCGAAAACGAAAGATAAGGAGAAAGCATGTTAGAAGATTTTCCACAGGACATGAAACTAATGGTGGATTTCGTGTCTAAAGTGAATCCCTTTGAAGACGATGAAGAATTTTTTGAAGGGATTTTAAAAGTCACCGCTGAGATGGTTAAAAAAGCGGAATATGGTGTTTTGTTTCAAATCAAGGAAGATTCCGCCTTTGTAAAGGCTTCGTTTGGTTACGACAAAAACGTGAAAAAAATATCTTTTGCCTCCTTTTTGTCACTGCTAAATTCGCCCTGTGAAACGGAAAATGAAGAATGGAAAAGAGCGGTTCTTGAGACAACCGGAGTTAATTTAAAAGAATCGCTTTCGTGCCTTTTGTTTTCAGAGAAAAACGAAAAATTCATAGTTGAGTTGGGCACTTCTAAGGAAGATGGCTTTTCGCAAGGCGATTTAAAGAAGATGAGATTGTTCTCCCATCTGACACACAACATTTTAAGGGTAAGAGGGATGGGAAAGTCTCTTGACAATGAAAGGGAAATTTACAAATCCATATTGGAAAAGAGCCACGATTCAATCATAATTTTTGACAACGGAAAGTTGCTCTTTGTTAACGAAGAAGTCAGCCACCTAACCGGATATTCTAAGGAAGAACTTTTGACTATGAACGCCTGGGATGTAGTTCATCCAAAAGATCTTCCGCGCCTTATGAAGTACCATGAAAGAAGAAAAAAAGGCGATGAATCTCCAAAAGAGTACACGGCCGTGATCGTAAGAAAAGATGGGAAGGAAAGATTGTGCCATTTCAACACTAAAACCATTTATTTAAGCGGTGAGCCCGTTATGCTGGCGTCGTTAAGGGATATTACCGAAGAAGAAAGTGCAAAAGAAAAGCTGGAAGCGGCGAATTTGGAGCTGAAAAAAGCTTACAAAAGGATGGAAGACTTAAACCTTCGTTTTCAAAATATAAGCGCTTTGTTGGCGAAGATGGGAATTTCTGAAATGAGCGAAAACGAATTTCTCAACCAGGTTTTGAAAAGCACGCTTCAAGTTGTGCCCGTCGCAAAGTACGGCTCGCTTTCTCTTATAGAAGGTGATGAATGGCGCTTTGTGGCGACTGTGGGCCATGATCTACAAAAATTGAAAAATCTTCACTTAAAGCGTGAATATATTCTTTCTGGTAACGACAAAGTTGTGGACAACATACTTGAATTTGATGAAAGAGTAATTCCGCCTTCGTTACTTGAAAAGTTTAAAGATGCCGTTCTACCGATTAAACAAACGATAATGGTTCCTTTAGATCTTTCCGGAAATAAAGAAGGTTTTCTATGTGTGGATATTCCCAGAGATAGTGAGGAGCGTTTTTCAACAGAGGATGTGAAAGCGGTCGAAAGTTTTTCAAAGATAGCGTCAGCTTTTTACATATTGAGAAAGTATTCCAGGGCGCAGGAAGAGATGAAGAACAAGATCATAATGATGTTGACAAAAATTCTTGAAAAGTACGATCCTTACACCGAAGGCCATTCTGAGAGAGTTGCGAACTGTTCGGTTCGAATGGCAAAGAGGCTTGGATTTAGCGAAGATGAATTGAAAAAGATCTGGCAAGAGTCTATACTTCACGATGTGGGAAAGCTTTTTGTGCCATTAGAAATTTTGAACAAAGAAGAAAAACTCACTCTGGAAGAATTTGAAGAGATAAAAAAGCATCCACTCATAGGTGCGGAGATCATTAAGGAAGGCGCGCAGCTTCATGATATAGCGTTGATCGTAAAGTGCCACCATGAAAGGTGGGACGGCAAAGGTTATCCGCAAGGGATAGCGGGTGAAGAGATTCCGATAAATTCGAGGATAATGGCGATATGTGACGCTTACGATGCCATGACAAGTGATAGGGCATATCGGCGCGCGAAGAAGAAAGAAGATGCCATCGAGGAAATAAGAAAAAATGCGGGAAAGCAATTTGATCCCAACTTGGTTGGAGAATTTCTTAAGATGATTAAAGATGTGGAAAACTTTGAGCATTGAATAACAGGGGGAATGGCGTTGAAGATCGTGGTTGCCGATGACAGCAAGATGTGGCGTACCATTTTGAAGGATTTTTTATCAAAGAATGGCCACGACGTGGTAACCGTTGAAGATGGGTTACAAGCTTATTCTAAGATATACGAAATAAGCGCCGACGCCCTCATTTCCGATGTTGTGATGCCAGGACTTAACGGCTACCAGCTTTGCAGAATTTTGAAAAAAGATCCCAACCTTAAAGATATGCCAATTATTCTTTTAACAGGTTCCACCGATACTGTGGACAGATTCTGGAGTATGTACTCGGGGACGGACGCATACATAGAGAAAAGCTCTCGCAACGCGCTTGAAAACGTCGAAAAGATGTTGGAAAAATTCAATTGGGAAAACAAGATCGCACCAAGAAACGGAAAGGAAATGTTCGCAACGCTTTTGGACGAATTGTTAACAGAAACAACTTTGAGAGCGGAAACGAGAGAGCTTTCAAATCACGTTGAAGACATGGATTATACAGTTCAAAAGATAAGAAATTTGCTTAAGAGCATATTCAACGTTGAATCCATCGCCATACTCATAATAAGCATGAGCGAGATGTTGCTTTACTCTTCTTCTAAGGAGCCTAAGTATATGGAAAAGGCTTTACTTTCAGAGATGAAGAGGCCCTATTTTCCGCCATCCCACACTTACAAAACTCTAGCTGGAAAAGAAGATTTTTCCAATTTACAAAGAATTTGCAACGTTATCTCTTACGATGGAAGGGAAGAAGGGGTGGTAGCGCTTTGGAGAGAAAAAGAATTTTCTTTAAGGGAAAAAGCGTTGCTTTCCATAATATGCGAAGAACTTGGCGGGATATTCAAAATAGGCATTCAAATGAACGATTATCGTAAAGACGCCTATTACGATGATTTAACAGGCATTGCGAATTTCAGGGCGATTGAGGAGCATCTTGAAAAATTGTGGAAGGCTGGCAAAGATTTTGAACTTTCAATAATAGACATCGATCATTTCAAAAAAGTTAACGATACCTACGGTCATGAAGTTGGAAACGAGGTTTTAGCAGGTCTTGGGAAGATGCTGAAAGAATTCAGCGAGAAAAATGATACCTTCGTTGGAAGATTTGGCGGAGAAGAGTTTCTATTGATATCTGAAAAAGTCCACTTTCTTACCGATGCGCTGGAAGAGTTTAGGCAAAAGGTAAAAGAAACCCATTTTTCTAAAAGCGTTCCAGAACTCACAATTACCGTGAGCGCCGGAGTCGCAATGAGAGACGATTTGAAAAGCTTCACCGAAACCATAGAGTATGCCGATAAATGGCTTTACGAAGCTAAGAAAGGCGGGAGAAACATGGTGAGAAGCTATGAGAGTTTCGGATAAAACCGTTTCCATAATCGTTTTTATCATATTCGGAATAGCCAGCCTTGTTTTGTTTGCGTTTCTTTCAAAGATAAAGATGCAGGGAAATGAAGCCTTTGTTCCTAAAAACGATCCGTACCTTGTGGCAATGAAAAAAATGGAAAAAGATTTTGGTGATTCAGATGAGATAATGATCATAGTAAAAACGAATGGTTTATTCAAAAAAAGTAACTCTTTGGCGTTGTACAAGGTGATAGAAAAGATAAGAAAATTAGAAGCGGTGAAAAGTGTCCAATCTGTCTTTGACGCCGCCAATGTAAAGTTCACCCTGTTTGGAGGGTTAAGGTACACATCATATTTTAAAAATGGGCTCCCCACTTCAAACGCGAAAGAGCTTCTCAATTCCAAACTCTACGTTGGAAACCTCATAGATTCCCACGCAAAGGTAACTTCCATAATCGTTTATCTTAAAAACAACGCTAAAAACGTGGTTAACGCTTTGGAAAACATTTTGAAGAACTCTCTTCCCAAAAGCATGAGATACTACATTACGGGCAATGAAGTGGTGAATTCTTTTATGAATTCGTCAATCTTGATTTTGGCCATTTTTTATCCACCGTTTCTTTTTGGCCTTATGTGGCTATTGTACTTTTTAAGAATAGGAAACCTGGTTGGTGCCGCCATTCCGCCTCTTCTTTCAGCCATAGCCGCCATGTGGACATATGGACTTGCCGGCATGCTTAATATTCCCCTTAATATGATAAACGCCACAGTTGGGATATTCATAATAGTTGTAAGCTCATCGTATGGGTTGCACTTTTTAGACAGGTACATGTTTAACCGGTCGAATTTTGAGCATCATGAAGCCGTTTTGAAAACATTGAGAGAAGAAAGCATACCGATAATCATGTCTGCTTTAACGACCATTGTCGGCTTCATTTCTTTTGTTTTCACAGGTATAGGAGCTTTCAAGACGTTTGGAATTTTGGTTTCGATTGGAATAGGTGTCAGCGCCATTTTTGCCATCATTTTGATACCTGCCATTGCGGAGTTTTTTGATATTCATAAAAAGAATATAAGAACTCTCAAGTTCAAAACTTCTTTTTCTCACAGATTTAACAAATACGCCATCATTGCAACGCTCGTATTCGTCGGATTGTCTCCACTTTTTATGAGATGGATAAATGTGAATTCGGATGAGTTCGGGTATTTCAAATCTAATTCGGAGGTGAACGCTTCCGCACGTGCCGCCAAAGAATACTTTGGATGGGTACTTCCCTTTTACGTGATGGTTGAAAAAGATCGGGCGTTTACTCAAGAAGATTCATACAATTTGGAAAAATTCATAAGTGATATCGAAAAAATTCCCGGCGTTTCAGGAGTTAACTCTGCCGTTGACATTTCAAAATCATTTAACGTTCCTTTTCCGATTCTTCAAACGCTTTCAAAAAATCCAGAGTACGCTGTGTACTTTTCAGAGTGGTTTCATGGTAACACCACACGTTTGCTGGTCAAAACGCCTTTGACAGATACGAACAGCGCTCAAAGGATAGCGAAGGCAATAAAAAAATTGGGAAAGCGTTTTCCACAATACAAAGTGGAAATAACTTCTCTTTCCCTTATTTATTCTGTTATGAACGATTCCATAATGCAAAACCAGATTTACACCATAGTTATGGCTTTCATATTCATATTGATACTTCTTATCATAACTTTTAGAAGTTTTATACCTCCGTTGATCGCTTCCGTTCCGATCGTTTTAACTGTTGTGTTTAATTTCACGATCATGGGAATTTCGGGTATAAATTTGGAAGTTTCGACGGCGATAATATCCAGCGTGCTCATGGGTTTGATAATAGATTATTCCATTCACACCATAAGTCGTTACCGGATGATAAAAAATGTTGAAGAGGTTATAGATGAAGTGGGACCAGTTATACTTGTAAGCGCTTTTGGCTTGATGGCAGGCTTTGCAACTTTACTCTTTGCGCCATTGCGCCTTTACATGCAACTTGGCTTTTTACTCTTAGTTGGAATAGCGGTGGGCGCGTTTTTGACCATTGTTTTCGTTGGGGAACTTTTAAGAGTTTATGACAAACGAAAAAAACGCAATAATTAAGCTTGACATTGGATAAGCACAAAAATTACTGTAACGATAACCTTCGTTGTGATAAAATACATTTGGCAGAGAAAATACAGACAAAAAGCATCTTTAAAAAGTAAAGGAGATGTGCGAAAATGAAAAGAATTTTGGTTGTTGGTGCAGGAGGACAGATAGGTTCAGAGCTCACGACGGAATTGCGCAAAAGATATGGAACGGAAAATGTCGTGGCAAGTGATAAGAGAAGACCAAGTGAAGAAATTGCTGAGACAGGACCATTTGAGTTGCTTGATTGCACAGACAGAGACGCGGTAAAGCGTGTGGTTCAGCGCTACAAAGTTGATACGATATACCATTTAGCGGCTTTGCTTTCTGCTGTTGGAGAAAAGAATCCTTTACTTGCGTGGAACGTGAACATGGGCTGTCTTCTAAATGTGCTGGAAGTAGCCAAAGAGAATAATTGCGCTGTGTTCTTTCCAAGCTCAATAGGAGCTTTTGGGCCAAATACTCCCAAAGACAACACACCGCAGGATACCATCCAGCGTCCAAACACGATCTACGGAATAACAAAAGTTGCCGGTGAATTGTTGTGTGATTACTATCACCAGAAGTTTGGAGTCGATACGCGTGGAGTGCGCTTTCCTGGCCTCATCTCTTACGTAGCTTTACCCGGTGGTGGCACCACGGATTACGCCGTGGAAATATATTACGAAGCTTTGAAGCACGGAAAGTATACCTGTTATTTAAAGCCGGATACGCGTATGGACATGATGTACATGCCCGATGCCATAAAGGCCGCCATAGATATCATGGAAGCCGATGGAAGAAAACTAATTCACCGAAACGCTTTTAACATAACGGCGATGAGCTTTTCTCCAGTGGAAATAGCACAGGAGATAAAAAAACACATTCCAGATTTCGTCATAGAGTACGATATAGATCCAGTGCGTCAAGCCATTGCGGATTCTTGGCCCAATCGGATAGATGACAGCGCGGCGCGTACCGAATGGGGCTGGGAACCAGAGTATGATCTTGAATCTATGACGACGGATATGATTGAGAAATTATCGAGTAAGTTGTCAATTAAATTGTGAGGAGGGGTGAAGATGCCTTTAGCGAAAGTTAAAAAAGCATTGCAAAATCATTTGAAGGAACTTGAAGAAAAGGGAACACTGAAGGGTGAGGAAGCGGTTATCACCGGCATAAAGCCGGCGGAAGGCAAAAAAGGAGTAAGGTATTTCATAGAAGGATACGGGGATAAAGAATTCCTCAGGATGAACGCCAATAATTACCTTGGAATGGCTTTGAATAAGGAAGTTATAAAAGCCGAAGAGGAGACGACTGAAAAATTTGGAGCTGGGCCGGGCGCGGTGCGTTTCATAAGTGGAACTTATTCCCCACACAAAATGCTTGAAAAAAAGCTTGCAGAATTTCATAAAAGAGAAGATTGTATGATTTTCAGCGCCGCTTACGCTACTGTGATGGGAATAATTCCACCACTTACAACGAAAGAAACGATAATTATAAGCGACGAATTGAATCATAATTGTATCATCAACGCGATCAGACTTGCGAAGCCAAAAGACAAAAAAGTTTACAAGCATAACGATATGAATGAACTTGAAGAGTTAATCCAACAATCCGTGGGGAATGCGAAACGCTTGATCGTGGTAACTGATGGCATATTCAGCATGCGCGGTGAATGGGCACCTCTCAACAAGATAGCCGATCTTGCCGAGAAGTACAACGATAAATTCGAAGAAGGCGTGATAACCGTTGTTGACGATTCGCACGGTGTTGGTGCGATTGGGAAAACTGGCAGGGGCACGACGGAATTTTTAAATGAGAACCGTATTGATGTTTTAGTCGCGACTCTTGGAAAAGCGTTAGGCGTGAACGGCGGTTACGTGGTAAGCGATAAAACAGTTATAGATTACCTGCGTGAGAGTGCACCGCTGTACATATACTCAAATCCAATTACCCCTGGTGAGGCGGCGGCTTCGTTGAAAGCCGTTGAAATATTGGACAGCGAAAAAGGGCAAGCGCTGATGAACCACCTTCACGATATGACAAAGCGCTTTGAAGATGGTCTTGTCAATTTGGGCTATGAAGTGATTAAGGGAGAGCATCCAGTTGTTCCTCTTATGATACGGGATACCAAAAAAACGAAGGATCTTGTCAATTTTCTCATGGAAAATGGAATTCTCGCCACGGGCCTTGCTTTTCCGGTCGTTCCAAGGGGAGATGAAGAGATCCGCTTCCAAATTTGCGCGGATCACACGGAGTACGACATTGACTATGCTTTGGAAGTTTTAAAAAAGTATAGAGACACACATTGATAAAATGAAATAATATTGCCCCTCCAAAAATGGAGGGGCTTTTGCTTTATCTTAAAAAGTTTAACTTTGTTTTGTTCGTTACAACGTTTCTTTATTGAAAGCGGGGATTCTTTTCATTATAGGTAATGTCAACAATGGATATATGAAGAGCATTATCGGATATCCTATCATCCTTGGAGGCATCAAAACGGCGTATGGAACCTTGAAAAGGGTGTGTATAAAATATGGCACCATTATCATGTCCGTTATAAACTGTCCCGTCCCTATTGCCACAAAAAGGGAGAGAAAGTTGAGTTTTCTTCTAAATGCATATTTGTACATGATAGCTGGAATCCATCCAGTTAACGCGGACGTAAGCGTAAATTGAGGCATGTACGCGCCCATTGGGCTCACAAAGTAACCTACAAGGTCGGCTAACGCTCCAACGATGAGACCATCTAAAGGCTCAAAGATAAATCCAGCCAAAAATATTGGTAGCGCCCCTATTCCTATTCTTACCCCTTCCACTCCAAAAAACGCTATCCTCACGGATAAAAATCTTTCCAGAATGACACTTAACGCTATGAAAGCGGAGTTGATGGTTAGCCTTTTCACGTTTACGCTTTTTTGCATTCATTTCCCTCCTATCTGCTTAAAATAAAAAGGAAACGGAATTTTTGAATTCCGTTTCCCATATTTTACGGGCTGGAAACGTTGAAACAACGCCCTTTTATCTACTTGTCGGCGATATTATAGTACATTTAGAAGATTTATTTCAAGTATTCTGTAAGCCTTCTTACCCCTTCTTTTATCATCTCTTGAGATGTCGCGAAAGAAAGGCGAACGAATCCTTTCATATCAAATGCGTCGGCTGGTATCATGGCCACTCCTGCTTTTTCCATTAGTTCCATGCAAAGATCTTCTGTGCTCTTGTGATCGTTTAAAAATTCATTCACGTTGATCATGACGTAAAAGGCACCTTTGGGTTTGAAAAAATCAAAATTCGCCTTTTCAAGCAAATCACTTATCAGATCACGCCGCTTACGGTATTCATCCATCATGTACTGTGTATCGACACTTAAGGCTTTAAGCGCGGCTTTTTGGGCTATTGAATTTATGTTAGAAGTTGTGTGGGACTGTATTTTTGAAATTTCTTTCGATATTTCCAATGGTGCCGCCGAGTAACCTACCCTCCAGCCTGTCATGGCATGGCTTTTTGAAAATCCGTTTATCGTTATGGTTCTCTCTCTCATTCCATCCAGCGAAGCTATGGAAATGTGGGGAAGGTCGTACACCATTTTTTCGTAAACTTCGTCGGCTATTACGTATAGATCATGTTTTATAGCCACTTCCGCAAGCATTTCAATAGTTTTTAGATCGTAAACCGCGCCGGTAGGGTTATTTGGAGAGTTGAAAAGAATCGCTTTTGTCTTATCATTTACGGCGTTTTCGATATCTTCTTTTTTTGGAAGATAATCGTTTTCAGGAAACGTTTTTACTTTTACGGGACGAGCTTTCCACAGTTTTACTTGAGGAAAATAGGTGATCCACGCCGGTGTTATGATGATAACCTCGTCATCTGGGTTTAGTATGGCGCCTAGCGCGTTGAAAAGCGCTTGTTTTCCTCCATTTGAAACCACGATTTCGTCCGGTGAATAAGATAGACCGTTGTCTTTTCTTAATTTTTCACAGATACCTTCTCTTAATTCAAATATACCACTCGATTTTGTGTACTTCGTGAAGTCTTCGTTTATAGCTTTTATCGCTGCTTCTTTTACCTCTTGGGGAGTGTTGAAGTCAGGCTCTCCAGCTGTGAAAAGCACCAGATCTTTTCCTTCTCTTTTTAGTTCTTTGGCTTTTGAATCTATTCGCAATGTTAGTGATGCTTCGATCTCTTCCACGCTTTTAGAAGTGGCTTTCATATTTGTTTTCTCCTTTCAATAACTCTTTTACTTTATCATCAATTGCCAATTCAAATTGGCATCTTTATCGAATTTCATCTGTAAAAACGCGCCTGAAGTTAAAGGATATTGCAAAAGGGATTTTACGATCTTTCCAACGTCTATGTATGCCACTAAGAACGCTTTGTTCCACGTTGAATTGGCGAAAAATGAATAATTTCCCATCTCTTTTGCCTTGTTCGGAGAATCGATAAATGTTTCAGCCTTTTGAGGTTCCATGTCAGTTACGACTATTTTGTTCGGATAGAATATGGTGAAGGTATGAGTGGTTTTTGTCCCTTCAACGGTGTCATCTCGCGTGACAGTATGACCTTTCCACGTGAATGTGGCCGAAGCATCCTTTGAGAATTCCGGTATGTATTCCGATAGATCTTTTGCCAGATAAATCGTCGCGGCGAAATTCGTATCTTCAGATGATAGGCTTGCGTCTAAGAACGCTTTTCCATTAAGATGTTGCGTGATTTTTCTTCCTTCGTCTGTTGAGATCGCATGATCTTCTAAATTGAAGTCCTGTGCGTACTTTTTTATTAAATCGTAAAAGCCAACTGGATCGGCGATGTCTACAGCTGCCCATAGATCTCCAGTTGCCGGCATGTCTTCCAGAGAGCGAGCATTTGGATTGAAGGATATCAGTTTATCTCTCAATTTCGCATCGTTGTATTTGAAATTCGATGTTCCCTTTAAAATCAATGCGTTGTTTTCCACCATGGCATATCCATATCCATCGGTGGGAATCATTTCTAAATTTTTGCCGGACACGCTGTTTTTCATGTAAAATTCAAACCATATGTTGGATGGTATCTTTTGAGAAAAGGTAAATGAAGGGTATTTCCCCTCGTACGTTTTTACAGATTGAGATATCAAATCCGGATCGTTTGAGAGAAGGGTGTATCCATTGTGCTGCATTACGTAGAGTGTAATTCCGTTCGTTTCGAATGTGTTCATAGTGTAATTGTCCACGTTTTTCTTACCGATATTTCCACCAACAAGCGCTGATAAAAGGTTCAACAGTACTTTTGACTTTCCTTTTAAAACTATTTCAACGCTTGGCTGATTGCTTTTAGCCTCTTTTAAATTGAGTTCTTTGACATTTGCATTTCCAAAGATGACGAAATCATTTTTGGTAAATTGCCACACTTGAGATGATTTTGCTCCGATTGACACGGCAGTTTGGCTTACGGATGATTGAATTAAATTTTCGATTCCCAGATCGTTAAGCAAAAATGAGAAGACATTCACTTTTTTCAAAGCGTCGTAATTTTGAGAATTGTTTGTGAAGTTAACAACAAAATTGGCGCTTTGGGGAACGAAATTCATTATTCCTCCGGCAAGAGCCAATGAAGACAGCGCGATGATGAGGAACAGAACGTATACCTTCTTCATGATAGACCACTCCTTTACTCTTTTAAAAGAGAAAGTTTTCTGACGTGCGAAACTTCCTCGCGTATTATTTTGGAAAGTATTTCCTTAGACTTTTTTTCTCTAACCATGTCGTACAGCTCTTCGTAAAAGATAACCGTTTCTTTTTCAATTGAAATTGCGAAGTCAAGCAATTGATTTAAAGTCATGTTTTCGGATTTTTTCTTCATTTCCTCAAGGCTTGGGAATATTTTATTTTCAACTATGCTCCTTATGTACTTTGAAGCCTCTTCCCAGAATGATGGATCGGTTTCCTCAACCAATCCTTTTGAAAGTTCTTTAAAGGTTTCGGCGTGCTCTCTTTCCTGGCCTGCCAGATACGAAAACAGTTCTTTTTTTCTATCGTCTTCAAGCTTTTCAGAAAGAAATGTGTAAAATTTTTCTCCATCTTCTTCTATCTTCAAAGCCATTTCAAGAAGTTCATCAGCAGAATAAAGGTAATCCTTCATTTTCAATCCTCCTCCAAATTCACGTATTTTGAAATTTCAGAAGTTGGACTTTGCCCCTCCTGCACAATTTTTTTGAAATTTGATGCCTCTTTTTTTGAAACGCCAACAGTTATAGCGCCCACGAATTTTCCATTTTCAACAACGATTTTTTTGTATAGACCACGTTTACTATCGCCTTGAGAGGAAAAGCGCACTTTTCCACTATCTGGATCTATTTTTCCAATTGAAAGGAGTTCTATTCCAGCCACTTTAAGCGTATTTGACATTACGCTACCGCTGTATTTTGCATTTTCGGATGAGAGAACTTTTGCCAATATCTTCGCTTGTTCAACGGCTGGTTCAACCGTTCCGTACACTACTTTTCCATGTTGTGCAACGTCTCCGATAGCGTAAACGTTTTTTGCGCTTGTTCGCAATTTTTCGTCAACCACAATACCTTTTTCAACTTGTATGCCGGCTTCTTTTGCCACTTCCACATTTGGCCTAACTCCAGTTGAAAAGATAACCACATCCGCTTCCACGGAACTTTTATCCGAGAATTCAACGCCTTCAACTTCATCTTTGCCAATGATTTTCGATGTTGCCTTTCCTAAAAGAATACGTATTTGGTATTTCGATTCGAGGCTTTCTTTCAACACGAAAGCGCCCGCTTTGTCAAGCTGGCGAGGCAAGAGGTATGGAAAGAATTCGACTATTGAGATGTTTTTTTCTCCAGCTCTATTTAAAGCTGCTGCCATTTCTATTCCGAGCACTCCACCACCTATTATCACGAATTTTTTCGATTTTCCGTAATGGGATTTTATCTTTTCCACGTCATCGTAAGTTCTCAGGACGTGAACGTTTTTCAAATTGTTGCCTTTTATGGGAAGTAAAAATGGTTTGGATCCATTTGCGAAGATAAACACGTCGTATTTTAATCTACTTCCCTTAGAAGTTTCGACAATTTGGTTTTTCGCATCGAGTTTTATTATCTTTTCTGAAAGATGTAATTTCGCGTTGCGTTTTTTGTACCACTCCTCGTTGTAAGGGGTGATTTCATCGATGGTTGCTTCGTTTGCAAGTATTTCTATCAGTCTGGGTCGCCAGTAAAAAGGCCTTACTTCTTCGCTGAATATGTCAAATTCAACGTCATCTAAAGTTTTTTTTATTTCTTTCAAAAAAGTTACCGAGCTCACGCCATTTCCGGCAATGATAGTGTGCATCATTCCACCTTCTTTTTTTCTAACCTTTTTCTATTTTACCATTAAAAGGTTACGTAAAAGAAGTTTAATCTTTCTTGTGTTATAATCGCTCGGGTGATGGAATTGGGAAATATCAAGCTCCCAGAATTGGTGAATTTGGTGTGCGTCGTATTCGGAAGCAAATTACAATATAGATTGAAAGATGTCTTGGAAGTGCTAAAACCCGAGTTTGGGGAAGCTGATTACGTTTCAAAACCATTGGATTTTTCCTCTTTCACGTCGTATTACAACGAAGAAATGGGAGAAGAATTAAAAGCGTACATAATCAGCTTTGAGCCGTTAATTCATCCCTCTGAACTCGCGGATGCCAAGACTTTTACCAATAGCGTGGAGAAAAAGTTGTCAAGGAATGGTAAGCGTACCGTTAACATAGACGCTGGGTACATTCATCACAGTCAATTTGTTCTTGCTTCCACAAAACAGTGGGGTAATCGTGTGTATTTGAAAAAAGGAATATACGCTGAAGTTACCCTGCTCTTCCTTAAGGGCCACTTTCACTTCTGGGAGATGACGTATCCTAACTACAGAACTGATGAATACAGACTTGAACTCGAGAAAATACGAGGACTATACATGAAGAAAAAGAGGAACTTGGTGTGAAAGTATTCATGAGCGTTTTAGGCTGCCCTAAAAATGAGGCGGATTCTTCGGTTGTGGCGGCAATTTTGAAAAAAAGAGGACACACTGTAGTTAACACACCAGAGCGGGCGGATGCTATGGTGGTCAACACGTGTGGCTTTATAGAGGAAGCAAAAGAAGAATCCATAAATGAAATTTTCGATCTGTTGAAATATGGAAAAAAAGTTATAGTACATGGCTGCCTTGTTCAAAGGTATTTCAGGGATTTGCGCCGCGAAATACCGGAAGTCTCCAGTTTTTTGGGAGTTGTAGAGCCTCAAAAAGTTGTGGAAGCCGTTGAAAAGTCAGGAGACTATCTCTCAACTCCAAATCCGGTTTACAATTTTTCAGTCAGGAATCTGGACGACAAACCTTACGCTTATTTGAAAGTGGGAGACGGATGTAACAGGAAGTGTGCCTTCTGTGCCATTCCTTCTTTTAAAGGGCCCCTTAAAAATAGGAAGGTTGAAGATATCCTCAAAGAAGCGGAATTTTTAATCTCCAATGGAAAAAAAGAAATAGTGCTCGTCTCTCAGGATTTAACGCAGTATGAAGATGAAGATAAAGACCTCGTAGATCTTTTAAGTGCCTTAGATAAAATAAAAGGAGATTTTTGGATAAGGCTGCTTTACCTTTATCCTGATGGAGTAAGCGAAAAACTCGTTAAATTTGTTAAAAATTCGGAGCATGCCCTTCATTATTTCGACGTTCCAATTCAGCATGCCTCCGAAAAGATCTTGAAAGCGATGAATAGAAATCCAGATGTTCAAGCTCTAAGAGAAAAGTTCAAACTCATCAGAAAAACCATAGATGATGTAACTTTAAGGACGACGGCAATGGTTGGTTTCCCGACTGAAGATGATGATGATTTCAAAAGACTAATGGATTTTGTGCAAGAAATTGAATTTGACAGGTTGGGAACTTTTATGTATTCAGATGAGGAAGGCACGCTTGCTTACGCTCTTAAACCAAAAGTTTCCTTCGATGTGATGAAACAAAGGTATGATGAACTTATGGATTACCAGAGGGATGCGAGTTTGGAAAGAAATGCTAAGTACGTTGGGAAGAAGTTCAAAGTTCTCGTGGAAGGAATTCAAGAAGGAATGTACTACGGCAGAACGTACATGGACGCGCCTGAAATAGATGGTTACGTTCATTTTTCTTCCAATCGTGAACTTAAGGTTGGAGAATTTGTTGAAGTTAAGATCACCGATTTTGAATTTTACGATTTGGAAGGTGTGTGCGTGTGAAAATAACACTGGCAACGAAAATAACATTTGTACGAGTTTTACTCGTGGTTCCATTTATGTACGCTGCGCTTGGAAGCAACAAATCTTTAGCAATCGCGGCGTTGTTGATCTTCGTAATAGCATCTTTCACTGATTTCTTGGATGGAAAGTTGGCGCGTGCCATGAACGAAGTTTCAACTCTTGGAAAGTTTGTGGACCAACTTGCTGACAAGGTACTGGTAGACGCGGCGTTCCTAGTTTTTTTACAGAAGGGTGAAATTGGAAGTTGGTTTGTAATAACTGTCATATCGAGGGATATAGCGGTTAGTGGCTTAAGAATGATGGCGGCAGCGAATTCAAAAGTTATAGCGGCGAATTGGTGGGGAAAATTGAAGACAACTTCGCAGATGACATTTATAATTGTCATGCTTTTGTACGAAATCGTACCGTTTTACGGCGAATGGATAAATGTTTTGTTGATGTGGATAACATTTGCTTTTACAGTGTGGTCCGGCATTTATTACTTCATTCAAAATGCGGGGGTTTTTGAAGAATGAGAACCTTTATGGCCATCAAGGCTCCTGAAGAAGTGTCAAAGGAAATTTTGAAAGTTCAAAAAGTGTTGAAAGACGAAGGTTTCTATGGAAGCTGGCCTTCTAATTCTAACATTCACATGACACTTTTCTTTTTTGGAGATATTTCATCTGAAAAAGTTGGAAAGATTTCGAAGATCATGGACGAAGTTTCAAAAAACGTGGTCCCTTTTCAACTAAAAGTGGATAAAGCTGGTTTTTTCCCTTCTCGCGGTCTTCCGAGAGTTGTGTGGCTTGGATGCAGTGAAGAAGAAGAGATTAAAAGATTGTATGAGAAAATGAGAAATCCTTTGAAAAAGGCGGGATTTAACTTTGAAAGCCGCTTTACACCACACATTACGGTTGGTAGAATAAAAGGTGTACCTAAGATGTGGAAGGAAAAGATATCTGAAATCACATTCAAAGAAGTGAACTTTAGATGCGATGCGGTGGAATTATACCATTCCAAACTAACGCCGCGGGGAGCTATTTACACGCTCGTTCATCGAAGTGAGCTGGGAGGTTTTAAGGAATGAAAGAAGAAAAAAATATGAACAAAGAAAAAGCTTTAGAAAGTGCTATAAAGCAGATCGAAAAGGATTTTGGAAAAGGTTCCATAATGATCCTCGGCGAGGATCAAATCGTAAAGAATGTTGAAGTAATACCATCCGGTTCTTTAGCGTTAGACATAGCTTTGGGAGTTGGTGGATATCCACGCGGAAGAGTTGTGGAAATCTATGGCCCTGAGTCCAGCGGAAAAACCACTTTAACTTTGCATGCTTTAGCCGAAGCGCAAAAGCTAGGTGGAGTTGTGGCCTTCATAGATGCCGAACACGCTTTAGACATAGTTTACGCCAAGAATTTGGGCGTTGACGTCAATCACATGCTTATTTCCCAACCTGATAGTGGCGAGCAAGCGCTTGAGATAGTGGATACACTTGTAAGATCAAACGCGGTGGATATGATAGTGGTCGACTCTGTTGCGGCGCTGGTTCCAAGAGCCGAAATAGAAGGCGCGATGGGGGATGCGCAGATGGGACTCCAAGCGAGACTTATGTCCCAGGCTTTGAGAAAGATTACCGGTAGTGTTAGCAAATCAAAGACCATCGTTATTTTCACAAATCAGATCAGAATGAAAATAGGAGTTATGTTTGGGAGTCCAGAAACTACTACCGGCGGAAATGCTTTGAAATTTTACGCTACGATAAGGCTTGACATTCGAAGAAGGTCTCCAATAAAGGAGGGAGATAAGATAATAGGAAACGAAACTCAAGTCAAAGTTATCAAAAACAAGGTTGCTCCTCCATTTAGGGAGGCAAAGTTCGACATTATTTACGGTAAAGGTGTGGTGAGGGAAAACGAATTGCTTGAAATTGGAATCGAAGATGAGATCGTTTCCAAAAGAGGATCTTGGTTGAGTTACATTCAAGAAGATGGCGAAGAGATAAGCCTTGGTCAGGGAAAGCTCAAGGCAATCCAGTATTTGCAGGAAAATTTAGAGCTCGCTTCTGAAATGGAAAGAAGAATACGTAAAGCGCACGGCCTTTTAAAAGATGAAGATATTGTGAAAGAAAAAGAAGAGAATGAAACAGAAGAAAACGGATGAGCCTGGAAGGGCAAGGAATTACGCTTTAAGGCTATTAAAAGTGAGGCTTCGCTCGAAGCGGGAGCTTTTTGGCAGATTAAAACAGAAGGGGTATTCACCCAACGTTATAGAAGAAGTCATTCATGAGCTTGAAAGCGCGAAATTGATTGATGATAAGAGATTTGCAACGTTTTTTGCGTCGGATCAACTCGAGTTTCGCGTTAAGGGACCAAAATACATCAGATATAAGCTGATGATGCTTGGAGTTGATGGTGACATTATCGAAGAAGCGTTAAGAGATACCTTTGAAAATGCAGATCTTTCAGGAATTTTTCGTCGTTTTGTGAGAAATCATAGCTTTAAAAGTGAAAAAGAGGTTTCTGAGTTATTGATAAGAAGAGGTTTCGATCCGCAAACGGTGCATCAGATCTTACTTGAGATCTACGAAGAACGGAGGTGTGAAGATGAATCAGGAAATTATGATCATTCTGATATTCGTTCCCATAGTGATTTTAGCAATAGTGCTGGGATATCACTTGGGAAAGATAAAGGAACTCAAAGAACAGAAAAGGGCGAGAGAAAGCGCAAATGATATTCTAAAAAACGCCGAGCAAGAAGCTCAGAAGATGAAGAAAGAAATGGTTCTTGAAGCAAAACAAGAGATCTCTTCTATGCGAAGCGATTTCAACAGAGAGGTTCAAAAGCAGAGAAATGAATTGAAACAATTTGAAGAGAGGCTAAACAAACGTGAAGAGGCCTTCAACAAAAAAGAAGAAGCTTTTTCCAAAAAAGAAGAGAGATTGGAAGAGATAAGAGAAAATCTATCGAAAAGGGAAAAAGAAATAGAGGAAACTTTGAAAGAAGAAAAGGAAAAATTGCATGAAATAGCAGGCCTTAATCCAAATGAAGCAAAAGAAATAGTGTTGAAAAGCACGCAAGAGGAAATGGAAAAAACGCTTGCAAAGATGTACACTCAGCTTAAGGAAAAGTACGAAGACGAAGCGGAAGAAAATGCAAAATGGGTTATGGCAACTGCCATTCAACGTTACGCCAGCGATTACATAAACGAAGTTGCCGTTTCATCCGTTGAATTGCCGAACGACGATATGAAAGGTAGGATCATAGGAAGAGAGGGAAGAAACATAAGGGCCTTTGAAAATTTAACGGGTGTGGATCTCATAATAGATGACACTCCAGAAACGGTTGTGCTTTCTTCTTTTAATCCATTGAGAAGAGAAGTTGCCCGTCTTACACTGGAAAAATTGATAGCGGATGGAAGAATTCATCCGGCGATGATAGAGGAAATGTATGAAAAGTCAAAACGAGAAATAGAAAAATTGGTGCGCGATGAAGGAAAGAACGCCATTTTGAAAGTTGGAATTTCAAGCATGCATTCAGAGCTGCTGAAACTGCTTGGCAGGTTGAAGTTTAGAACAAGTTTTGGTCAGAACGTCTTACATCATTCAATTGAAGTGGCGCAAATAGCCGCCATGATGGCCGAGGAACTCGGTTTGGATGTTGAAAAGGTTAAACGCGGAGCCCTCTTGCACGATATTGGTAAGGCGGTTGATCACGAAGTCCAAGGAACGCATGCCATAATTGGAGGAGAATTGGCCAGACGTTACCATGAAAAGGAAATGGTTGTGAATATGATTCAAGCCCATCATGAAGAGGTACCGTTTGAAAGTCCAGAAGCTGTCTTGGTGGCCGCCGCCGACGCGATAAGCGCGGCGAGACCCGGAGCCCGGAGGGAAAGTTTGGACATATACATGAAGAGGCTTCAGAAACTAGAGGAGATAGCCACAAATCACAAGTACGTAACGAAAGCTTACGCAATTCAGGCAGGGCGTGAAATTAGGGTCATAGTTGAGCCTGACAAAGTAGACGATGAGTTGGCCGATAAGATGTCTTTTGATATAGCGCGTGAGATAGAAAAAACGATGGAATATCCGGGCCAATTGAAAGTTGTTGTTATAAGAGAAAAAAGAAGCATAGAGTACGCCAAATGAGAAACAAAGAGATAATAGCAGCTGTTTGGCAAGATACTTACCTTGAAGATATTCCTCAAGAATGTGAAACGGTTTTTCTCTTAGGCGCAACGATCTCCAATGTTGGAGATCGAGTGCGCCTTTTTAAATCCAAAGAAGTTTGGGTGGATATAGATTTTGTTGAAGGGCTTGAAAAGAATAAGACTGGTGTGAAATTTTTAAAAGACGCGGGAGCCGATGGGGTTATAACTACAAAGCTTTCCCTTCTTAAAGAGTGCGAAAAAATCGGTATGCCTGTTATTTTGAGATTTTTTGCTCTTGACTCTCACGCCGTTAGAAATATTCTTCACCATCTTAGATATGTTAGCAAAGTGGAAGTTTTGCCGGCAGATGTTCTTCCAAAGCTCATAGACACTTTTAAAAATATAAACCCCGGCATTTTTGTGATAGCTGCTGGTTTGATATCCTCAGCAGAAGAGGTGAGAATGCTTTTTAAAAACGGTGTTGACGCTGTGTCAATTGGAGGAGAAATAAAAAAAGTCTGGAGAGAATATCATAATTGAATCTTAATGAACTCTTCAAAACGAGTATAAACTAAAGAAAAACCTTCTCTGTATACTTAATTAACAAGTAAACGCCGAAGGGAAGGTGTTTGGATGGATAAGTTTAAGAGAGTAGTAGACAATCCAAGGGTGATCTCTCAATTTGAACTTTTGAAGATGATGAGAAAGAATAAAAAAGAGGCAAACGTAGAACTTGTCCGCCGTTCTCTGGAAGGCTATGAGACTCCACAAAATGCCAAAAAATGAAATGGAAACACTTCTGGAATTCAGAAATTTCTCTTTGAAAATAGGTGAAAAAAAATTCGTTGAAAATTTCTCTTTAAAAGTGGAAAAAGGCAACGTTATTTTGATATATGGACCTCGAGATGCCGGAAAATCTGCGGTGCTGAGAAGCATGGTCCATTTGAATGAAGAACTTTTTGAATCTATAGAGAGCAAAGGAGATATCTATTTTAGAGGTAAGAATGTTGTTGAACTTAAAAGAAAAGCATTGAGAAAGAAAATAGCCTACATAGACACTTCCTTCATAGAAAGTCTTTCTTCTTTAAGCGTGAACCAGGTTATAAAATTGGTGAAGGGTAACGGTGTTGATCTTTATCACGATGAGATGATAGATCTCTTGAAAAAATTGGAAATATTGGATCTTTTGAAAAAAGGGATACATACCAAAGTTGGAGAACTTCATGGAAACGAAAGAGTTCTCTTTTTGCTTTTTGTTGCACTTTTAAGAGACCCTGAAATAGTGGCTTTGGACTGTATAATAGATCATCTGGACGATGAAGCGGCTTTGAAAGTTCAGAAGGTTGTGTTATCATTAAAAGAAAAGTACACTCTTATACTTGCTACAAGAAGGTTGCCTAATTTTCTTTCCATTGCGGATAAAGTTGTGGTTTTAAAAAGCGGTAAGATAAAATTTGTAGGTACAAAAAGAGAGATGATGCTTACCTTCAGCGAGGAGGTATGAAATGGGTATTTTAACCGTTACCCTTAATCCTGCTCTTGATCGCTTAATAGAAATCGACAATTTCAAAGTTGGTACCATGCATAGAATATTTGATGAAGATAAAACCAAGGTGTCTCCGGGTGGTAAAGGGATAAACGTTTCTTTGTATTTAGAGCAACTTGGGGTACCTTCAACCGCATTGGCGATCCTTGGCGGATTGACAGGGAGAATGCTTCAAGTTAGATTGAGAAGGGAATGCAATCAAACCATTTCTACGAGCTTTTTGTACGTAAACGATGAGACAAGGGAAAACTTCACAATCGTTGATAGAAAAAGTAACACCATAACAACCGTGAATTTACCAGGTCCGTTCGTAGATGAAAAACATTTCAAATTGTTTATGAAAAAATACAAAGCTCTCCTTTCTAACACCACAATTTGTGAAATAGGTGGCACCATTCCCGCAGGTATGCCGTTAGATGTGTATAAAGATATGGTAAGAATGGCAAAGGAAGCGGGTGCATTGACTGTGGTTAATGCGCACGGTGAACCGCTCAAATACGCCATTGAAAGTGTGCCAGATATAGTCAAACCAGATATAAGGGGAACAAAAAAAGTTTTAAACAGAGAACTTAAAACGATTGGAGATTACGTTCAATCGGCGAAGGAATTGTTATCTATGGGTGTGAAAATGGTTATATACTCTTTTGAAATGAAAAATGATATCGTTGCAACCTCTGATTGGACTTATCTTTTCAAGATGAGAGGTGAAATAAAGAGTGTAAATTTAATGGGCACAGGGGACGCTTACATTGCCGGCTTGATTTACGCTATCAATGCGGGTAAAGATTATTTTGAAAGCGCCAGATACGCCATGGCTGCTGCCATAGCCGATGAAATGACAGAAAGCAAGGATGTCGGGGGAATTGAAGAAGTGGAAAAAATGATGAGCCTCATAGAAATGGAGCGTGTTTCTCAATGAAAGTTGAGGATTTCATGGAAAGGGACGTAACAGCCGTTTTTGCCGATGAAACGGTGGAAGAATTCATACACGCTTGCGTAAGACAGTTCAGAAGTGGTTTGCCAGTTGTGGATGATGAAATGCGTGTTTTGGGAATAATAACTGAAAGGGACATCATACACGAAATAGTGCCTTCTTACATGGAGATGCTTCATTCCACATCTTTTATTCCGGATACGAACATCACAAAAAAAAGGCTTGAAGAGATAAAAGACAAGCCAATAGCGGAATACATGCAAAAAGAGCTTGATGTTTTGAAAACCTCTGATACGCTTTTAAGCGCTGCGACATTGGTGTTAAAGCACGGATATAGATTTTTGCCGGTGATCGATGAAGAAGAACATCTTGCGGGCATTGTAACACGTTCTGTTATACTGGAGGCTCTTCTTTCTTGAAATACTACGTTTACACTTTAGGATGCAAATTCAATCAATATGAAAGTGCCAAGATAGCGGCTGAATTTCAAAAAATGGGATATACGGGTGGAACCGCAAATGAAGCGGATGTTGTGGTAATAAACAGCTGCGCCGTGACTAAAGAAGCGGCGAGAAAATCGCTTCAAATGGCTCGGCATTTCAAGAGAATAAATGAAAAAGCCAAGATAATTTTTACCGGTTGTGCCGTGTACGACAAAAGAGATATAAAAGATTTTGATCTTGTAATTGGAAATGGCGAAAAGATAAAGATAAATGATTTCGTAGATAAAAAAGGAACCTTTGTAGATTTTTCTTACCATCTGAAAGATGACTTGAATTACACCGTTGAAAAAATACCGAACCATACGCGCGCCTTTTTAAGCGTTGAAAATGGGTGCAATTGGTCATGCGCGTACTGTGCTATACCGCATTTTAGGGGAACTCGCATTCGTTCTAAGCAATTGGATGTGGTTGTAAAAGAAGCGACGAAAATGGTGGAAAATGGTGTAAAAGAAATAGTCGTTACAGGCATAAACATAGCGTTATACAACGATGGCGGAAATGATCTTTACACTCTTTTAAATGCTTTAATCGGTATAGATGGGGATTTCAGGATAAGAATAGGATCAATAGATCCCGTGAGCCTTTTAAAATTGGTCAAAATTTTTGAAAATCCGAAACTTTGCCCTCACGCGCATCTATCCGTTCAAAGCGGTTCTGATGAAGTCCTGAAAAGAATGAAAAGACGTTACACTTCTCGTGATGTGATAGAGTGCGTTAATACATTGAGGAAGATAAATCCTTTTTTTGCTTTTTCTGTCGATGTGATTGCCGGTTTTCCACAGGAGAGCGAGAAGGAATTTGGTGAAACTTACGAACTTTTAAAAGAGCTTGAGGTTTCGCGTATCCACGCATTTCCATTTTCAAGACGTTCTCACACGCTTGCAGATTCCATGGAAGGGCAGGTAAGTACGCTTGTAAAAAAAGAACGAACGAATAGGCTCAGAGAACTTGGGAAAATGTTGGAAAATAGTTTCGCTGAAAAGACAAAAACGATTGAAAAAACCGTGTTAATTGAAAAAGTGGAAGATGGCGTGGCGGAAGGGTTAGACGAATACTATGTGAGGCGCTTTTTCAAATACGAGGGCAAAGAAGGCATTTTTGTCAAAATGGGCGGGAAGGTGGTAAGCGATGAAAGTCTACATTAACGGTGAATGGAAAGAAGATGCCGTCGTAAGTGTTTACGACAGGGGATTTATGTACGGTGAGGGAATTTACGAGAGTTTGAGAACTTACAATGGAAGATTATTCGCACCTCGTCAGCATTATGAAAGGTTGAAACGTTCCGCCCAGCTTATGGGGTTGCCTTGCAAATTGAACTACGATGAACTGATTTCAATAATCCAAGATGGAATAAAAAATTTGGATAAGGATGTTACAATTCGGGTAATGGTAACGACCGGCAATGGAAAAGAGCCCAACCTTTTGATATACATCATGGAATTGCAGGCTCCTCATTCGGATCTGTACATTTACGGCGTCGACGTGGGAATATCTCGTTTACGAAAGATTCCTTCTATTTGCTTACCTTCCACCCTTAAAACCACTTCTCACGCTTATTTAAGCCTTGCAAGAAGGGAAAAGGGAGAGTTTTACGAAATAATATTTTTAAATTATCAAGGATTCGTCGCTGAAGGGACGATGAGCAACGTTTTTTTGGTTGAAAATGGAACGCTGGTAACTCCTTCTTTGGAGTCTGACATATTAGACGGTATAACCAGAAGGGTTGTCATAGATCTTGCCAGGTCTTTGGGAATTTCAGTTGAAGAAAGATTTGTAAATGTAGATGAGCTTTTCAACTGTTCCGAGCTTTTCCTTACAAGAACCAGCGCGGGAATAATACCCGTTAGGAGGATAGAAAGCAGAACGATTTTTGAAAATGAGCCTTCGGGCTTGACCATACTTCTATCCGATAATTTCAAGGATTACATTTTCAATGAAGAAAAATACTGGTGATTTTTAAGATGAATTCGGGTGATGACAATTGAAAAGTATGACAGGATATTCTAAAATTCTAAATAGCGTTGATGGAATAACTTATTCTTTGGAGATTAAAGGTGTAAACCATAAATATCTGAATGTTTCTTTTTCAATTCCCTCGCTTTTTTCATCATTTGAAGTTAAATCTCTTCCGATAATACGTGAGTACGTAAAAAGAGGAAGTATTTCTGTGAAAGCGGATATTCGTGGAGAATTTGAATCAGATCTTGTAAAACCAGATCTGGCATTGGCGAAAGCTTACTACAAAGCCATGAACCTGGTTAAAGAGGAGCTTGGCATTTCTACTGGTGAAATAAACGTTGGAGACATTTTAAACATAAGAGAGCTTTTCAAGATGGAATTGGATGAAAAAAAAGAAGAAGATATCTGGGCCGGTTTTGAAAAAAGTTTGAGACAGGCTTTAGAGGAATACAATTCAAGTCGTGAAATTGAGGGAAAAAAGTTGTATGAATATCTTTTTGAGTATGTAAATGAGATGGAAAATTTGGTAAAATCTATGCAAAAGTACGAAGAAGAAAACAGGCGAAGGTATGAAGAGCTCATTCGTGAAAGATTAGAAAAATTTCCAGACGTGAAAATAGACGAAGAAAGGTTGGAACAGGAAGTTGTGATAATGATACAAAGGGCGGATATAGGTGAAGAACTTTCACGGCTTCAAGCGCACATTCTAAGGGCAAAAGATTTGATGAAAAGCGAAGATTCCATTGGAAGTGAGCTTGATTTTGTATTTCAAGAGTTTGGAAGAGAAATGAACACTCTTTCAAATAAATCTAAAATTCCAGAAGTTTTGAACTTGGTGGTTAATGGAAAAACCTTGATAAAAAAGCTTAGAGAGCAAGCTCAAAACGTGGAATAAGCCAAAAGTGGAGGGGTAGGCATGTATGGACTTATAAACATAGGTTTTGGAAATGTGGTTATAGGAGATAGAGTTATAGTAATTGTTAATCCAGAATCGGCTCCTCTTAAAAGATTAAAAGATGGTGCCAAAGATGACAGAAAGCTTATAGATGCCACTTACGGAAGAAAGACGCGCTCTATTCTCATAACGGATAGTAATCATGTTATTTTGAGTGCCATTCAGCCGGAAACTATAGCTCAACGCTTTCAAGAGTCGTTTATACAAATGGAAGAAGCTTTAAGAACCATGGAATCAAAGATCAAAAAAAATAGGAATTGAGAAAGATGGAAGGAATACTGTTCGTAATGAGCGGCCCGTCAGGAGCGGGAAAGACGACGATAGTAAAAGGTGCTTTGAAAGATTTAGAAGATGTGGAATTCTCCGTTTCTTATACCACACGTCCCCGCCGCGTGGGAGAATTGGATGGGAAAGATTATTTCTTCGTCAGTAAAGAAGAATTTGAGTTATTGAAAAAGAATGGAGAATTTCTGGAATGGCAGGAGGTTCATGGTAACCTCTACGGTACCTCTAAAAGGTACGTTAGATCGAAAATGAAAAGTGGAGTAAACGTATTATTGGATATAGATGTTAAAGGTGCAATGAATGTAAAAAGACAGATAAAGGAAGCCGTTTACATTTTTGTGGCGCCTCCATCTTTTAAGGATCTCAAGGAAAGGTTGATAAACCGCCACACGGAAGAGAAAGGCGATCTTGAAAAAAGAATAGAAGATGCAAAATACGAGCTTTCCATGATTTCGAAATTTGACTATCTTATAGTTAATCACGATGTTGCACAATCTGTAAAGCAACTTGAGTCAATAATAATCGCTGAACAGATAAAAGTTTCGCGTAGAAAAGAATTTGTTGGAAAGTACAAGTTTTACAAGCACTTATCTGGAAAGGAGGAGAGTAAATGAAAGAAAAAGTGTACGAAACTCTCATGAATAAGTATGGAAACAAGTACGCTGTTACGATGGCGGTGGCAAAAAGAGCGGAAGATTTAAATGAGCTTTCTAGACCTCTGGTTAAGACAAACGAAACAAATTTAGTTTCAATAGCTTTGGAGGAAATGGCCGAAGGTTATGTTGAAATAAAGAACTTTGAGATGTTAAAAGCATTAGTAGCCGATGTGAAAAAGGCGGAATAATGGCGAAAATATTATTTGGCGTTAGTGGCGGCATAGCAGCTTACAAATCGTTAGAAGTGGTGAGTGCTCTCCGAAAAAGAGGCGAAGAGCTGAAAATAGTTATGACTGAGGAGGCCACGAAGTTCGTTGCCCCCTTAACTTTTTCCGTTGTTGGAAAGTGCCCTGTTTACGTCGAGCCCTTTCAAAGTATTGAAGGAAGCGTGATTCATACAACTATTTCACAATGGGCGGAGATTATGGTAATAGCCCCGTTAACGGCTAATACCGCTGCAAAAATGGCTTGTGGTATTGCCGACAATTTGCTTACGATGAGTGCCCTCGCCTTTAATGGTTTGAAGATCGCTTCTCCATCTATGAATGTAAGAATGTATGAAAATCCAATTACACTTGAAAATATCGAAAAGTTGAAAAAAAATGGATGGCATATTGTTGAACCAGAAAGTGGCCATTTGGCGGATGGGGAATACGGTAAGGGGAGATATCCAAAAGCAGAGCTTTTAATTTTTGAAATAGATAGAATGCTAACTCCTCATGATTATGAAAAAAAGAAAGTGTTGATAACCGCTGGCCCAACACGTGAAGCAATTGATCCGGTTCGTTACGTGACAAATCGCTCTTCTGGAAAGATGGGGTATGAGTTGGCAAGGGCTGCATACTTGAGAGGCGCTGATGTGAAATTGATTTCAGGTCCTGTAAATATTGATGCTCCATATGGTGTTGAAGTTTTGAATGTGGAAAGCGCGGAAGATATGAAGCGAGCTGTATTGAAAAACGCGAAATGGGCAGATATTGTGATAATGGCAGCGGCGGTCGCTGATTACAGACCCGCTCATATTTCCACAAGCAAGATAAAAAAAACTTCAGATGAGTTGAACATTAAACTCGTAAAGACAGACGATATTTTAAAAGAACTTTCCAAAATTCGGCTTTCAAGTCAATTTATCGTTGGTTTTGCGGCTGAAACCGATGATTTACTGCGGAACGCGCAAAAGAAATTGAAAGAAAAGAATTTGGACATGATAATCGCTAACGATGTTTCAAGAAAAGACATCGGTTTTGATTCGAATTACAACGAAGTGAAAATTTTGTGCAAAGATGGGGAAATTATTTCTTTACAACGAAATGAAAAACGTTTGATAGCCCACAATATTTTGGACACCATAAAATCACAGAGCTTTAAAGAATTTTAAATCTTTTTACTCGACAAATATGGTATGATTTTAATAACGTACCCGGTAGGGGTAGGTGTATTTTTATGGAGGTGAAACGTATGGCAGCTCTTCTTTCTGAAGAAGATAGGAAGTACCTTGTAGATTTGTTTAACAAAGAGTTGGAATCTGAAGTAAAAATTTTATTTTTCAAGAGTGATAACAAAGATGAATGCCAATATTGCGATATAACACAGCAAATGCTCGATGAATTAGCCGAAACAAGCGAGAAGATAAACATAGAAACTCACGATTTTAACGGTGAAGGAGAACTCGTTGAAAAATATAAAGTAGAAATGATCCCAGCTATTTTGATGCTTGACAAAGATGGAAACGATATGAGAATAAGATTCTATGGTGTTCCTTCTGGATATGAATTTTCGACTTTAATAGAAGATGTTATAGCGGTTTCAAAAGGAGGAGAAGTTGATCTTTCCGAAAAAACGCTTGAAATGCTTAAAGAAGTTGACAGACCTTTAAAACTTCAGGTATTCGTTACACCAACTTGTCCTTATTGCCCTAGAGCAGTTGCCATGGCACAAAAGCTTGCGATGAAATCACCTTACATACAAGGTGAAATGGTGGAGGCAAATGAATTCCCTGAACTTTCAATGCGCTACAACGTTTCGTCAGTTCCTCATATCATAATTAACGAAGGTGCCGGAGAATTTGTAGGCGCTTTACCTGAAGACGCATTTGTAGAACAAGTTATGAGTGTGTTAAAAGGAGCGTGATTTGAATGCCGATGTTCAATCTTTCTGGGTTGTCTAACGAACCAAAGGAAAAAAATTACGACGTGATCGTAGTGGGAGCCGGACCAGGGGGATTGACGGCATCTATTTACGCGCGTCGTGCTGGATTGAAAACGTTAGTTTTTGAAAGGGCAACAGAAGGCGGACAGATAACTTTAACTAATATGGTAGAAGATTATCCGGGTTTTTCTTCAATAAGTGGCGAGGGACTGGCAGAGAAGTTTGTAGACCATGCAAGAGAATTCGGAGTTAAATTTGCAAATGAAGAAGTTATGGAAATGTCTTTAGATGGCGATTTGAAGAAGATAAAAACAGATATGGGAAATGAATATACGGCAAAGGTAATTGTGATGGCAACGGGAAGCAATCCGCGAAAACTTGGTGTTCCCGGAGAAGAAGAATTTGCCAATAGAGGTGTCTCTTATTGTGCGGTTTGTGATGGTTCATTTTTCAAAGATAAAGAAGTTGTAGTTGTAGGTGGAGGGGATAGCGCGGTAGAAGAGGGAATTTACCTTTCCAAAATCGCATCTAAGGTTCGCATAATTCACCGTCGTGATAAATTGAGAGCTCAAAAGATCGTTCAAGAAAGGGCTTTTAAAATTCCAAATATGGAATTCATCTGGGATACAGTCGTAACAGAAATTGGTGGAAAAGACGCGGTAGAATACGTTACGTTGAAGAACGTGAAAAGTGGTGAAACTTCCAAGTTGGAAACATCTGGAGTTTTCATATACGTTGGTCTTGTTCCTAACTCTGAACTTGTTAAAGATTTAGTAGATGTCGATCAAAGTGGTTTCATCTTGACAGATGAGCATATGGAAACCAATGCGAAAGGCGTTTATGCCGTTGGTGACGTAAGAAAAACCGTTTTAAGACAGGTTGTGACGGCTGCTGCAGACGGAGCAATAGCGGGTGTAGATCTCACAAAGTATTTCGATTGACACACGATCATACAGAAAATTCAAAAGAGAGGCGATTGCCTCTCTTTTTTGTGATTTTGAAAAGTTGGTTGATCTTTTGATTTGTGATGCACGAAAAAATATTTATCGAAACACTTACCATCACGGATTCACTCTTTTATCCATCTTACGACTCAAAAAACGAGGCACGCTCAGACACTCATCCGTGGGTGCTTCGCTTTCTCAACACATCCGTGTGTTTCTCAACCTCGTTTTATGACTCCGGATGGAGAGTTCTTAAGTGATGGCACGTGTTTCAAGGAAGTTTTTTGCTTAAGATAAAATAAGAAGTGTCTGCAGAGCTATTTTTGTATAAAAATCTGTCCCCCGTGTATGGGAGAAATGGCGGTGAAGCTATTTTTTATACAGTCTGCCTCCACTTGTGGGGGAAGTGGCGGCGAAGCCGACGTAGGGGGTTTCTCCATTTGTGACGAGAATTGATGTACGATATTTATCCTCTATTTACCACTTTTTCTCACTTGTTACTACTTACGACTCATTATTTACTCATAGAGACGAAGCGCGTTAAGAATTAAAAGCTCCAAAAATACATTAAGGAATGGATTTTTACATATTTTCTTTATTATCGGAAACCATCTTTTTGAATTTCAAATAACTCATGAAATTTTTGGGGAGCGTTTTGAAGAGCCTTGAAAAAAGAAAATACGCGCCAAGGCCTACTAACGTTGCCAATATGTATCTTTCACTTTTGTGAATGTAAATCATAAAGGGGTACATCAAGCCGGTCATCAAAGCGGAAGCAAAAACAACGCGCAAAAAATACCAAATATCGAAAAACCATATTTTTAGTTTTCTTCTCAAGGAAATCAATATGGCAATGGTGAAATAGAAGGAAACAAGTGATGTTGAAAGGGCTAATCCAGTTTGCTTTAGAGGATGAATGAAGAGAAAATTCAAAAGGATGTTAAACCCTATTCCCGCAATTCCGTAATACATAGGAGTCTTTGTATCTTTAAAAGCGTAGTAAATTCTCACCAACACGCCGTTGTATGAGGTTGTGAAGAGCGATATTCCGGCCGCTATAAGAGGGGGATAAGTCAAAAGCGTTGATTGATAAGTGAAATTACCACGTTGAAATACGATTCCTATAATTCCCTTGGCAAGGGGAAAAAGCGCAAACGACACGGGAATCAGGAAAAAAGACAGCATTTTCATCGTTTTTTTCACGGTTAAAGTAAGGGATTTCATATCTTCATTGGCTGCGTATGAAGAAATTGAAGGGTAACTCGCCTGCATGACAGGCGTTCCTAAAATTCCAGTTGCCGCTCCGCTTATTCTTCTTGCAAACATCAAAGCGCTTATGGCACCAATGT
>WFYR01000118.1 GCA_015489955.1 Mesoaciditoga sp.
GATGAAAGTTATGTACCTGTCGTTCGACTTGCATGTGTTAGGCACGCCGCCAGCGTTCATCCTGAGCCAGGATCAAACTCTCCATCCTATATCTTCAACGGAAGCTTTCACTTCCCCTTACCGCTGCTGCCTGCTTTTCAATGACCTCATGCATTGCATTTTAGCACAAAAATCTTCCCTTGTCAACCATCCTACAAGGACCAAACTTTATTTTGGTTTCCTTTGTCAGACGGTGATATCTTAACACTTTTATGCTACTCATGTCAAGTGCTTATTGAAAATTTCTAAGTATGAATTCCAAAATATCTTTGGAAGCTATCTCCCTTATTTCATTTCTTTCATCAGCATAAACATGTTTCCACGTTTTCAATTCGTTTTTGTATTTGTAGTACACAGAAAACCAAACAGTACCTACAGGCTTTTCTTTTGTTCCACCTGTTGGACCAGCTATACCAGTTATTGAAATGCCTATATCCGTACCGAAAGTATCACTAACATTCTTTGCCATTTCTTCCGCACATTCTCTGGATACAGCGCCGTATTCTCGCAAAATTCTTTTGGAAACTCCAAGAACTTTTTCTTTTGCTTCATTGGAGTAAGCCACAATTCCTCCCTTGAAAATCGCCGAAGCACCTGCCACATTGACAATTCTACTTGCCAGCATGCCGGCAGTTATCGATTCGGCTGAAGAGATTGTGAGATGTCTGTTCAAAAGAAATTTGTAAAAAGCCTCTTCAAGCGTTTCTTCTTTTTTCCCAATTCGCTCGCTTGGAAATCTTCTCAATATTTCGTCTTTCATCTTGTCTATCATTTTTCTTGCGGATAATTCGTCTTCCGCTTTAGCGGTTATTGAAATATCTATCCATCCTTTTTTCAAAAAAGTGGCAACGGTTGGGTTTTCAGATAGGGTAAGATCGTGCACGATTTCTTCCACTTCAGATTCTCTCATGCCATATATCTTCACATTTTCATTCAATATGCAAGCCCTACCCAATTTTCTCAAAAAATCTTCAAGTCCATTCTTTAATATGGATCTCAATTCAGATGGTGGACCGGGTAGAAGTATCAAGTACTTCTTATCAATCGCGATCACGATACCAGGCGCGACTCCCACGGCATTTTCAAACAAAAGCGCACCCTTCGGTATACGAGAAAACGAGTCTATAATTCTCTGCGAATGAACATCGCTTTCTTTGAGAAATTTCTCTATTTTCTCGTTTTTTTCAAGTGGAATGCCGGTGGCAAGAGAGGCGGCTTGCTTAGAGACATCATCATCCGTTCCTCCCAATCCACCAGTTGAAATGACCACATCAGCTCTTTTTAAAGCTTCAGAATACGCTTCAGACACCCTTTCAATGTTATCACCAACCGTGGTATACCTGTAGATATCTATTCCACATTTTGCCAGAACTTCACAAAGGATTCTTGCATCCTCGTTGCAATTTTTTCCCAAAAGCAATTCTGTCCCAGTGGAAACTATCTCAGCATTCACTTCAACAATCCCTTCTTTTCAGCCCTAAGGAAAGCCGCAATGGTTTTTGAATCAACGATATTATCGTCGCTTATCATTTTTTCGACTTCTTCCTTGGAAAAGTATTCTATTTCCACGAATTCATCTTCGTCCAGGTTCTGTTCTCCCTTTTCCAGATCGCTCGCGAAGAAAAGATATATTTTCTCATCGGAAAATCCTGGAGTGGTGTATATGTATCCGAGCTCCTCCCATTTTTTAGCTATTAATCCCGTTTCTTCTTTTAATTCTCTTTTTGCACAGTCGATAGGAAATTCGTTTTTATCTAATTTTCCAGCAGGAATTTCCCATAATATCTTATCAACTGGATAGCGATACTGTCTTTCTAAAATTAAAAATCCTTTTTCATCAACAACCAGCATAGCCGATGCACCTGGATGACGCACAACTTCTCTTGTGGATGTATGTGAATTCGGCAATTCCACTTCATCAACGTAGAGTTTTATCATTCTTCCGTTGAATTTCAAAGATGAACCGAGTTTTTTCTCTTTTAATTCCATATTGTCCTCCTTATTTCTCTTTCACTTCTAACTCTCTAAAATTGGCCAAGGATATCCTTGGCCAATCCATAGAGACCCATCTTTATCAAAGGTAAGCTTGTTCACCGTGTAACATTTCGTCCGGATTTTCCTCTTCTTCTTTTGTTACCTTAACTCTGGTAAAGAGATGTATGAACCAGAATATGAAGAGTGTTATGACGAATGAATAGGCGCTGAGCACGGCAACGGCAACGGTTTCTTTACCAAAGAAAGCTGGATTTCCAAAGAATAGCCCATTTGCTCCAGACGGATTAACGGCAACTTCACCAAGTAATCCAAGCATCAATATACCGAGTATTCCACCAACACCGTGAACACCAAAAACGTCCAATGCGTCATCAAGACCCTTGCTGTTGTTAACAGCTTTAACCATTCCATAACAGACAAGAGCGGCAACTAATCCTATGAGCATGGCACTTGGAATGGACACATATCCGGCAGCAGGCGTTACAGTGGCTAATCCCGCAACAGAGCCAGTCATAAAAGCTAAACTCTTGGCTTTTTTCGATGCACCCCATTCGATCAAAAGCCACGTGAAACCAGCAACTGCGGCTGCTATATCTGTATTAACAAATGCAAGCGTTGTTACACCATTCGCGACAAGTTCACTTCCGGCGTTGAAGCCAAACCATCCAAACCAAAGCATAGCGGTTCCAATTGCAACGAGTGGAAGATTGTGCGGAGCGTCGTTACATTCTGTTCTTCTTCTTCCAAGATATATAATGGAGGCTAACGCTGCAAGACCAGCTATAGCATGAACAACTATTCCTCCGGCAAAATCAAGAACTCCCCATTGCTGGAATATACCTCCACCCCAGATCATATGGGCAACTGGATAGTACACTAATATTTGCCACAGTATTAAGAACCAAATGTAAGATTTGAAGGTAACTCTTTTCAAAAATGCTCCTGTTGCCAGAGCTGGAGTTATTATTGAAAACATCATCTGGAATGCCATAAAGGCGTAAACCGGTATTCCGGTATTTCCAAATATATCTGTCGGTTTTATACCGATAAGGAAAACATGATTGAGATTTCCAATGAAGGGTCCATTTCCGCTAAAAACCAGCGAGTAACCTATTATCACCCACATTATTGCGCTTATTCCCATGGATACGAAGCTTTGCATTGCTATACTTATAACACTCTTTTTCCCCGTCATCCCGGCATAGAAAAAAGCTAAACCTGGAGTCATAAGTAAAACTAACGCCGCTGACACCAGCAAAAAAGCCGTATCACCTGTGTTTACCATGTTGATTCCTCCTTTTTTTGATTTTGTTTTTTGTTAGCGTACTTTTGATAACCAAGGGACAACCTCACTTTTGCGCTTGAATTTTCCCTTCCCTATCACCTCCATTGATAGGTGTATTTTTAAAATGGCTCTATGAACATCAAAGAAATTGAAGGCATATCGGTAGATTTAATATCCGCTACAAAATAATCTATGAAATGATGATTTTTACTGGAAAAGAAATACCAAGTGTCAAAGAAAACTTTAAAATTGTTTTTCTTCAAATCCTTGGCCAAGTAAGCTCCCAATCTCCATGGTCCCAGATAATATTGACCGTAAATTCCAACTGAAAAAGAAGTGGAAGAAGAAACGGTTGTTTCAATCATCGGTCCAAATCTAAAACCTGTGTTTTCATCATTTCTACCAAGCAATGGGATCAAGGCATTTACCTTGTAAACGTTGCTTTGAGATGTGGCAGCAGCGGTAAAGACGTTTAATGTAATTTCATCGTTAAAACCGTTCATTGCTCCAATTTTGTAGACCCAGCTTCTGCCTGGAGAATATCCTAATCCTATTATGTAATTCATTGAAAAAACAAAAGAAAAGCTTACCAAAAAAATCAAAGAAAAAATAAAAAAGCTTTTGTTCACGGCAAACACCACCATTATTCATGATAAAATACATAGGCGCTTGAAATTATATCACTTTAAGGTGAGTAATTTTGAAAATAAAAAGAAAAATAGGAAAACTCTTACATTCGAAACAAAGCCTTTCACAGGCAGTTATACTGATAACTTCTTTAACGTTGATCTCAAAAGGATTTGGCTTTTTGAGAGATATGATCGTGGCGTATTATTTTGGAACCGGAAAAATAATGGACGCGTTTGTTTCTTCACAAACTCCTCTGAGTTTTACAGTCAGCGTTGTCATGGGAGCTGTGGCAACCGTTTTTATTCCACTTTTTATTCGTGTGCGCAAAAACAAAGGGCAAGTCGAATCAGAGCGTTTCTCGGCGACTGTCTTTTATCTTTCCATCTTAGCTATTTCTTCTTTAATAGCAGTCATGTTCGTTTTTCCAAAAGAAACTGTAAAATTGTTTTTTCCAGGTTTTTCTGTTAAAAGGCTTGTACTCACTGCCAAGTTCGTCAGATGGATGAGTTTTGCCACTCTTTTAACAGCTACCACCACGTTTTTGAATTCTCTTCTTAGAAGTGAAAAGAAATTTTTGGCTTATCCCATGGTTGGTATTGGATTTGATTTTGTGGTAATAGGTCTTTTGTTTGTCGCCCACAAGTTAGGTGCCGTTTCTCTGGCAGTCGCGTGGACAGGTGGGCCATTATTTATGGCTTTTGTACTTGGCTTTGCGGAGAGAAAGTATTTAAACCCTTTCAAAGTTAAAAGACATATGCCGGAAATGAAAGAGCTTCTCAAAATGGTGGCTCCCATGTTTTTTTCAAGCGCCTTTGGAATGTTAAACACACTTGTGGACAGGGGGTTTGCTTCCACCCTGAACATTGGTGCCATAAGCGCTTTGATGTTTGCAAGAAGAATAAGCGGAGCGGCAACTGGAATTTTAGGAACGCCTGTCATGCAGGCGAGTTACCCTTCAATTTCTTCATACGCAGCCAATGAAGATATGAAATCCCTTACTTTAACCGTGAA
>WFYR01000119.1 GCA_015489955.1 Mesoaciditoga sp.
GATGACATGAAAAACTTAGAAGAACAATTCAAAGTTTACGATGCGGTGTATGCGGCATTAAAAGCCGAAAAGTAAGTTGCTCTTAAATCGTATCTTCTTTAGACTTATCTTGTGCCTAAACATTTCACGCATTTTTAGTCTCATTTTAGTTTATTCAGTTATTCACTTTGGCATTATCAATGCTTTGTAACATAGAAGCACAAGTGACTAGAAGAAAAAGAGTGCCTCTTATCCGAGGCACTTTTAATTTATACACTTTTAATCGGAGGGATTAAAGCTCATTCTGATTTGTACAAATGATAAAAAACAAGATCTTTATCGCGGAAAGGATTGTAATTATCTGGATAGAGCCCTTTAAGCCAATCCCTGTATACAAGCTGTCGGGACGGTTGAATGAGCCAAATCATGATAGCTTGTTCATAGGTTTTCATACCTATTTCTTTGTAGATCTTTTCAGCCTCTTCGAGTGTTGGAGCAGAAACGGCTGCATTTATAATAGGATCAAACTCTTTGCGAGCAAATTCACGGAATTTTTCACCCAGCGCTAAACCATACACTCCATGCGAAGAAAGATATCCATAAACGCGATCGTAAGAACTCGTTCCAAACCAGTCCAAGGCTATCAGCGGAATGTCGTTTTCAAGAAATGAATTCACAAGAGATGCCCACAACATCGGAACAGCTTCTACCTTGAATTTTGGATTCACTTTTCTGGCGTAGTTCTTCAATATTTCGCAAGCTTGCTTCATCGTGGGATCTGTTGAATTGTAAATGATCGCAACCTTAAATCCTTTTTTCCAGACTTCTCCATTGTAAGCCTTTTTGAAATATTCCGCTGCCTTTTCTAAATCTTGATGATAAACAGGCATATTTGGATCGTATCCCAACAGTCCTTTAGAAATAGGGCTATTTGGTTCTATTCCTAATCCATTCCACACGTCTTTTATATAAAGCTTATGCGGGAAAAGGTATTCAAACCCTTTTCTGATATCCAAGTTTGAAAAGAAATCAGGCGGAACTCCGTTGCCATCTAATTTACCAGAGTAAATGTATTTCGAATGGGAAGCAACACTGAAAGCAAAGGAAATCTGATATTCCGCAAGTTCTGGAATGTTTTCGGAAACAACCACACCTTTGATGTTTTTAACTTGTCCTATAAATTGAGGTGGAACAGAAATTATATCTGCATTCCCCCGAATCAAGTCCAACTTCCTGGTTGTGAATTCCGGAACGGTTTTAATTATGGCATATTTAATTTTTGCGGGTTCTCCCCAGTATCCATCAAATCTTTTCATGATAACTTGCCTCCCCTTTACCCATTCGTATACTTGGAAAGGGCCTGTGCCATTTGTGATGGAGTAAAGTGGATCTCTTTGGCGAGTAGGATTATAATATTTCCACCATGTTTCAGCAGTTCCCGGCCATGCTCCATGAGCAACGGCCCATTTTTTATCCATGATCATGGCAACTGAATCGATTATGGAGTTAAAGAATGGGGAGTAGGAATGGGGAAGATGGATGATAACGTCATTTCCTTTTATTTCAAAGTCCTTTGCCAAAAGCTTAAAAGTTTTAATGAGGGCCTGCTTGTATTCCTCATTTTTTGGTACTTTGGTGTCACTTGCGAAAAGATCGTCCCACTTCTTTACATTTGCGAGTTTTACGGCCCATCGTGAAATGCTGCTCACGTAAGAATCTCCTATTTTTGGCAGAAGCGGCTCGGTTAACTCATGAGAATTCCCTCCGGCCATGCCTACGATTATATCCCTTTCAAGGGAGTACACCACATCTTCCGGAGTCAACAAATCCCCATTTTGGAAACGTACTCCTTGTCTTATGTGAAAAATGTACGTTTTTCCATCGTCAAGAATGGTACCATCTTTTTCAGAAGGAACGTTTGTGGAAAGGACTGCCTTGTATTCAGTTAAAGATGTACCTGCTGGTTCTATAAGATTTTCATAAACATTGCTGAGAACTTCAAAAGAGGCTGTATCTATAACCATGACAGGATCCATCGTTTCCGCTGCCCTTTCTTGTTCATACACAACAGTTTTTGAATCAGAAGAAAAGATGACAGTTGCTAAAATCATTGTGAAAATGAAGAAAAATAAAAACTTTCCTTTTTTCATTTGAACCACCCCCAAAAACTAAAAAATTGGTAATCCTTAGATAAATTTGTATATTTTGCCTGCTTTCATGACGAATTTCACATCTTTTAAAAGAGAAACATCTTCAATGGGATTTCCTTTAACAGCTATAATGTCAGCTTCTTTTCCAGGCTCAACACTTCCTATCATCTCACCCATACTTAGAAGCTCTGCACCTCCCTTCGTGGCAGCCATTATGGCATCAAGAGGGTCCATGCCGGCATTCACCATAAGCTCAAGCTCTTGAGCATTTTCACCGTGTTTGTTGAATGGCGTTGCTGCATCTGTTCCTAGGGCAATTTTCACACCGGCTTTGTATGCTTTTCGAAAACTTTCAAGATGAGCTTCCATTATCTGTTCAACCTTTCTAACGGCGTATTCTGGTATTCCTGCCTCCTTTCCGTGTTTTTTGATGTTAAACACCGCGGAAAGTGTCGGAATCATAAAGACCCCTCTATCTTTCATCATCTGAATAGCTTCATCATCCAAAAATATGCCGTGCTCAATGGAATCTATGCCTGCTCTTATGGCGTTTTTTATCCCCTCTGTTCCCTGTGCATGTGCGGCCGCTTTTTTGCCAGCTTTATGGGCTTCTTCTATAGCTGTTCTCATTTCTTCTTCTGTGAGCTGTGGCGAACCGGGTTCATCTCCCTCTGACATCACCCCGCCCGTAGCCATTAGCTTGATAAAATCGGCTCCCATTTTCAGTTGATAACGGGCTGCTTTCCTCATTTCCTCAATTCCATCTGCGATGGTACCAAAACCAGAAGAGGTAACTTCTGGAGCTAGCCACATATCTCCATGTCCTCCTGTCATTGAAATGGCCTGTCCTGCTACCTTCATTCGTGGACCGTCAACCACACCATCTTCAACTGCTTTCTTTAAAGCAACGTCTATATATCCTCTATCTCCTAAAGATCTCACAGTTGTGAATCCTGCCAGAAGATCGTTTTTCGCATTCACATACGCTTTTAGGGCTGTCATAGGAAGTAATTCTTTAAGCATTTTTGTTTCTATATTTGGTTCTCCGTTCCATCCTAAATGAAGATGAGCATCTATCAAGCCGGGAAGTATCGTGTATCCTTTCATGTCGGTAACTTCAGCATTAGCGGGGGTAGGATCAGCGTTTATGTCTTTTATTTTTGTCCCTTCAATCACCACCTTTTTCCCTTCCAAAAAATTTCCTTCACCGTCAATTAAATTCAGGTTTGTAAGAATTAACATCTCTTTCTCTCCCCTCTTTGATAAGATTTATACTAATAAAAAAGGCCACATCTTTTTAGATGTGGCCGGTGGATTTGCGTTTAGCATATGCTTAAACACCCGCTAATCCACCAGCGGGCAAAATAAGTACTATGTAAACTACTTCCTGAGAAATTTTCTTTTCAACATATTTCTCTACCATTTTTCAGCTCCACTAAAAATTTTAGTCATGATATCACTTTTTAGAAAAGGATGTCAAGTTATAAGTTGGTTACAAAAATGTATAAAAGAAATTTATAAGACATATAAAATTAATTTTATTACCTATGATGTGGGTGAAAGTAACGATTTTATACTACTGGTTTAAGAAAATTCCACGCTGAATTTGCTTCCTTTTCCATCTTCGGACTCAACTTCTATTCGAGCGCCTATCGCATCAGCTATCTTTTTGGCTATTGAAAGTCCTATTCCAAATCCCTCCTGGGTTCTGGAATTGTCAACCCTATAAAAACGATCAAAGATGTGTTCAAGTTCCTCTTCGTTCATTCCTATTCCAAAGTCTTCAACAGATATTCTATCTTTTTCCACCCATATGATCACTTTCTTCATAGAGGAAGAATACCTCACAGCATTACTTATGAATATGCGAAGAATTTCTTTTAGTCCATTTGCATCCGTTTTTGCCTTTCCATTCCCTTTTACTTCAAAGTCAAAATCAGGATAGAGAGTTTCACTTTCCGTCTTTATTTCTTCAGCAATTTCCCTTAAATCTACTTTTTCAAAATTGACTTCCAAATTTCCTTTTGACAGCCTCAAGAGAGCTTCCACCATGGAGCTGAGCCTTTTGACCGACATCTTCATATCTTCTAAACTATCATCTAACACTTTCGGATCGTCTTTTCCCCATCTTGAAAGCATTTCCAAATTGGCAAAAATCGACGAAAGAGGTGTCCTTAGCTCGTGGGAAGCATCAGAGACAAACTGTTCTTGCCTCTCAAAGCCATCTTTCAAACGCAAAAGCATGGAGTTGATCGTGTCAGCCAGCTGCTGATATTCGCGGTAACGTTGATCGGGTATTTTCGCATCAAGCTTTGAAATCTTCACTTTTTCAAGCTGAGTTGAAATTTTTTTAAGGGGACTCAACACTTTATTTGAGAAAAATAATCCAACCACTACAACTACAAATGCCGATGCAAAAGAAAGCAAAAGCGTGAAGAAGTTCAAAGTGTTCTCCAACACCTTCAATTGATAAGCAGGGGCAATAAGCACAAATGAGCTGCCATCAACATTTTTAAAATTAACGAAGACGTATGGATCTCCTTCTATAGACTCTATTTCAGGGAACTTATCCGGCATTTTGATGTAATCTTTTATGTTGTATGGATCTGAAATGATCTTATCGCCACTTATTATCGTGTACTCACTAAGAACCCTTGACCTTTTTCCGTTTCTTCCATTCATGGACATCGGATTTTCGAAAATATGAGAAAATTCTTTGGAGATCGTATTCGAGTAATTTATAAGACTGTATCGCACCACCAACGATTTAATCAAAAATATGGAAGAAAAAACTATTGCAAACGTTATCACGGAGTAAAATACAGTCAAGCTAAGGGATAAGCTAACTCTCTTAGTCTTTTCTGAATGCATATCCTACTCCTCTTACCGTTTTAAGCATTTTCGAAGCTTTTCCAAGTTTTTTTCTTAAATAATTAACGTAAACCTCTACCACGTTGGGATTTTCCCAACCATCGAAGCCCCATACTCTTTCAAGCAGATCTTCTTTGGACAGAACCATACCTTTGGCCTTCATCAATTCCTGGAGCAAGCGAAATTCTGTTGGCGTCAAGAAAATTTCCACATCGTTGACAAACGCCCTCATTTCAAGAGGTTTTATCTTCACGTCACCTATTTCCAATGAATCTCCCACGTTCATTCTATTCATCAAAGCTTCTACCCTTGCCAACACTTCCTCTATCTCGAACGGTTTGGTGACGTAATCATCCATCCCAGACTTAAAGCCCTCCAATTTATCATCCAGTTCTGTCTTTGCGGTAAGTGCTATTATTCCAACATCGTTGAGACTTTCCTTCAACTTTTTTGCCACCGCAAAGCCATCCAACTTGGGCAACATTATGTCGAGCAGTACCACATGTGGAACAAATTCCCTGGAAATCTCCAAAGCTTCCTCACCATCTTGTGCCACTCTCGTTTCAAATCCTTCGTGTGAAAGCTCCAAATCCAAGACACGCGCTATTTGGGGATTATCTTCCACTATTAAAACTTTTCTCTTCATATGCGCAAGCACACCTCTCCTTCTTACATTAAAATGATACACTTTTACGAACCATATTTAAAAATTTCTAAGCTTTTTCTAAGGAAAAGCTAAGCTCCTCCTAAGCTTCGGAGTATAAGATACAGATGTGAAAGGGCAACAGAGCCCAAACAAAAAGGAGGTAGTTAAAATGAACAAGAAGATCATAAGCGTAACATCCGTACTTGCGGCGTTGGTTCTACTGATAGGAATGGCTGTACCGGCGATGGCAGCCACAACGACAACGGAAAGCTTTCAGACGATGCTCTTGAATGCTCTCCACGAAGAAAGACTCGCAGCGGCAACTTATCAAGCGGTAATAGACAAATTCGGAGAGGTTGAACCATTCACCAACATACTGAAAGCGGAAGAGCAGCACATAGCGGCAGTTGAGAATCTCTTGAAGGTAAACAACATCGACATCCCAGAAAACAACGTAACGGCAGAAGCACCTGAAACACTCGAAGAAGCATACGCAAAAGCGATAGAAGTGGAAAAAGAAGACATAGCGCTTTACGAAAAGATGCTCCCAGACATATCAGACACGATGATAAAGACAGTTTTCACCAGGCTCACCAACGCATCTGAATGGCATCTTAAAACATTCGAAGCGTATTCCAAGGGAGAAACGCCGGAAACGGGATACATGGCAAGGAATGGAAGAAATGGCGGAAGTCAGATGGGTATGAACAACAACGCTCAAGGAAAAGGACAGGGTAGAATGTACAGACAAAGAAATAACAACCAAAACAACGCGCAAAATGGAACTTGTGCTCAACAAGGTAGAAGAGGAAATGCACAGGGAAGATATCACGGACAAGGAAGGCACCAGGGAAGAAACAGATAAAAAAGTGAGACCCCCCTCCATAAACAAAAAGAGCCATTATGGCTCTTTTTGTTTTTTTGTTTGAATTTCTATCTAAAACCCCCTACGCCGGCTTAGCCGCCACTTCCCCCGCAAGCGGGGGCAGACTCATTAAATGAAATAGCTTCACCGTCAATTCTCTTGTAAACAAGGGCAGACTTTTTATAAAATAGCTCCGCCGACATTTTCTCAGGTAAGTATGAGTATATTAAAACTCATGATCTCTTCAAGTCCCCTCTCACAGAGTGGGAGGGGTGGCAACGTCAGTTGACGGGGAGGGTTGATAAAAATGTCTTCAAACCTTAGAAATTAAGTATCATATGAAGTGCTTTCTTGTCTCATCATCACTTCATTTTTGCCCCCTACGTCGGTTTCGCCGCCACTTCCCCCGCAAGCAGGGGAAGACTCATTGAATGAAATAGTTTTTCGATGTTAAAAAGTATCATCAATGCCAAACATTGCAAATAACCAATTAACTAAAACTAAAATGAGACCAAAAACGTTTGAAAAGCAACTACAAAGCACGAAGCTAATCAAAAAGAAATTAAATTTAAACCTCGAAAAAAATGCCTTGACCGCTTGGAAAGAAATGTTGCGCACAAGATGAGTAATACCTTCCGTAATGTTCGCGCACAACATGAGATTTTATGCTTATGGATTTTTAAGAATTCCTCAATTGGCAGATTGTTTTACACTTCTTAGAGAAATTTCTTCAGATATTTTCTCTAAACTCTTTCCCTTAGATTCTGGTAACGTTAAAGTTATTACCATTCCGGCAAAGGCAAAAAGCGAAACGAATACGAAAGTTCCGCTTGTGCCAAAAGAGTGAATGATCATGGGAAAGAGCAAAACGCCCAAAAATGCCCCTACTTTGGCTATGCCGGCGGAAAATCCATGCCCCGTTGCCCTATATTCAGTGGGAAAAAGTTCGGAGGGGATGACAAAAGTGGTGGTGTTGGGACCAAATTCCGTGAAGAAGTAACTTACACCGTAAAGCGTCAAAAACAAGGTGAAATTCTGTTTTATCTCCGGGAAAAGTCCTATGATCAAAAACGTTATTCCCATGATCAAAAAACCAAGAAGTTGTATGGTTTTTCTTCCCAGCTTATCCATGAAGAGTATGGCAAAGATATAGCCAGGCAATGCGAAAATACTGAATATCAAGAAACTACTCCATATCTTTGAAAGCAACGTCATGTGCGGAGAAATCGAATTTATGATAAAAGAAGTTGAAATGGTGTTGCCATAATACGCGTAGTCCAACATAAACCAACTTCCAGCAGTTCCAAAAAGCGTGAGCATGTAAGTTTTATTCGTGAAAAAATCTTTCAAAGTGGCTTTGCGTTTATCAGCTTTAGCAACCGTTTTTGCTTTCACTTGAACGCCACTGAAACTCTCTATAGCCTTTGCGGCGTTTTCCACATCTCCCATAACCTGAGCGGTGTAACGTGGCGATTCAGGAATCTTCCTTCTTAAATAGATAACCATCATGGATGGAACGGAACCAAATGCCAACATAAGACGCCACGACAGATCAAGCGGAAGTGAAAGCGATATCAAAAGAAGGGCTACCAGCGGCCCAACAATGAGTCCTAACGCTTGCATGGAAAAGACCAACCCAACGAGTTTTCCTCTGTCTTTCTTGTTGGAATATTCGCTCATTATAACGGCACTAACTGGATAATCTCCTCCTATGCCTACTCCCAGCAAAAACCTGGAAAAAACCATCCAGACGAAATTCGGTGATACAGCCGACAGCAAAGCACCTACAGTCATTATGATGGCTTCAACACCGTAAACTTTTTTTCTTCCCAATTTGTCTGCTATCCTTCCGAATATAAAAGAACCTATAAATGCGGACACCAACGATGTGCTTCCTATTACTCCAATTTGTGAAGGAGTAAGCTTCCACAAAGGCGCAAGTATCGAAAGGGCAATTCCTATTATGAACAAATCATACGCATCTGTAAAGAAACCCATTCCTGATACAAACATCGCTTTAAAATGATACATATCTAATTTTGCTTCGTCCAGGTATTTTTCCAAATTTTCCATTTTCTCGCCTCCCATCCGAAATATGCGATAAAATCTTTCTCCCAGTTTTACCAATTTTTCCTGAATTTGTTCTCAATATTTCCTAAAGGTTAAAAACAGGCGTAGAAAACGTGTATAATAAGTTCGTTAAACGAACAAAAGGAGGTGGAATTTTGAAGATCATCTTTACAAATCGTTTGACAAAGGATTGGCTGGAAAAAATAGAACGATTAAGAAAGGAATTTCCAGGTGTTGAATTCATAACGTTCAGAGAAATAGAACATCCACGTACTCTTCTTAAAGAAGCTGATGGCGTTGTCGGGGGTCATTTTACACCGGAAGAGATAGAAAACGCTAAGAACTTGAAGGTCATCTTCGTTCCATGGACAGGAGTAAACATGCTTCCATGGGATGTGATAAGAAAGAAAAAAATAGTCGTCACAAACACCCATTCCAATGCAAAAACTGTTGCGGAGCGAGCAGTCGCCTTGGCATTATCTTTAACAGGTAGAATCGTGGAGTACCATAACGATCTTCAAATGGGAATATGGCATGGTTTTCCCGTTGGACTTCCAGAAAGCGACTATTGGACATCCGTGTATGGTAAAACGTGCGCAATAATTGGCTTCGGAAACATAGGAAAAAACATAGCCAAAATGATGAAAGCTTTTGAGTGCCGCATTATCGCCTTCAAAAAGCATCAAGACGAAAACATACCAGAGTACGCTGATGAATTGGCGTCCGATCTGGAAACGGCAGTTTCAAAAGGGGATATCATCTTCGTGGCTTTACCTCTTACCGCGGAAACGAAAGGTCTATTTGATGAAAAAGTTTTTTCAAAAATGAAGGGAAAGTTCATAGTAAACGTAAGCAGAGGAGAAATTCTTGACGAAAAAGCTTTGTACGAAGCGTTGGAAAATGGCACTTTGGCCGGCGCTGCAATAGACACATGGTATCAATATCCTTTGGGCCCATCACACGCAACTCTTCCGTCGCGCTATCCAATACACACGTTTAGAAATGTCGTTCTATCACCTCATATGGCAGGCGTGACCAGACAAAATATGACGGCAATGGCTGATGATACCATAGAGACAATTAGAACTTATCTGAAAGATGGAAAGATAAGAAATAAAGTTGATCCAAACTTGATATATTGAAAGGAAGTGAAAAATATGAAAACGTTATTTAAAAACGGGAAAGTATTTCCCATATCTTCCAATCCATTTGTAGGTGATGTGCTGGTAGAAGATGGAAAGATAAAAGCGATTGGAGCCTTGAACGAAACGGATGCCGATGAGGTTGTAGAACTAAATGGAAAGTATCTATTCCCAGGGTTCGTGGATGCGCATTCGCATATAGGTTTATACGAAGAAGGCGTAGGTGCCTATTACGCCTCAGATGGAAATGAAATGACAGACCCTATAACTCCTCATGTGCGAGCAATAGATGCGTTTAATCCCGCAGATCCAGCGATACCCCGTGCACTCAGTGGCGGAATAACAACCGTTATGATTTTGCCTGGCAGCGCCAACCCAATTGGAGGACAAGGTGCGATATTGAAGCTCAATCCAACAAACGTGGATAAGATGATCGTAAAATCCCCAGCTGGCATGAAGATGGCTTTTGGAGAAAATCCCAAACGCGTGTACGGAGGACAAAAGAAAACGCCCGCTACCCGTTTGGGCATTGCAGCCGTTGTGAGGGACTTTTTCATGAAAGTTCAGGATTACATGGCTGAAAAAGCGTTGGCAAAAGAAGAAGGAAAGCCCTTTACGAAAAGAGATTCGAAACTTGAAATAGGAGAATTGGTGTTAAGCAAAAAAATCCCCGCCAGAATTCATGCGCACAGGGCAGATGATATTTTAACAGCCATTCGCATAGCGGAAGAATTTGATTTCGATTTTGTAATAGAACACGGTACAGAGGGATACAAAATAGTGGATGTGCTGAAAGAGAAAAATGTCAAAGTCGTGGCAGGTCCGCTTTTAACGTTTAGAACCAAATACGAACTCAAAGATATGACGATGAAAGCTTTGAAGATATTGATAGAAAATGGTATCACAGCTTCCCTGATGTGCGATCATCCAGTAATTCCCCTTGAATATTCCACAGTTCAGGCAGCAACGGCGTTAAGGTACGGATCTAAAGAAGAGGATCTCTTGAAAATGCTCACGATCAACCCGGCAAAGATACTTGGAATGGAAAACAGGATAGGCACCATAGAAGAAGGAAAAGATGCCGATCTGGTAATATGGACAGGTCATCCCTTTGACATGCATTCAGTGGTGGAATCTGTCTACATAGAAGGAAAGAGGGTTATTTAAAAATTTAAAAGTCAAAACTGCCGCTTCAAGCCAAGAAGCGGCAGTTTAAATTCATATTAGAACTTAATTACCCAATGTGGCGACCATCACGGCCTTTATCGTGTGTAACCTATTTTCTGCTTCATCAAAGACTACGGAATGAGAACTTTCAAACACTTCATCGGTTACTTCCATGGAAGTTAGTCCATATTTCTCGTAAATCTTCTTACCAATCGTGGTATTTACATTATGAAAAGATGGCAAACAATGCATGAATATGACTTTTTTGTCCGCGTTGTTGATCATGTCCATGTTAACCTGGTAAGGCTTGAGTAAATTTATCCTTTCCTCCCAAACTTCATCAGGTTCACCCATTGATACCCACACATCAGTATAAATAACGTCCACTCCCTTTGTTCCTTCCTCAACCGATTCTGTCAACGTGATGGTAGCACCGCTTTCTTTCGCAATCTCTTTTGCCCTGTTGACCAGAGATTCAGCTGGAAACAGCTTTTTAGGGGAAACGATCCTGAAATCCATTCCCATCTTTGCCGCACCTATCATTAAAGAGTTTGCCATGTTATTTCTTCCATCACCACAGTATGCAAACTTTATCCCTTCTAATTTTCCTTTGTGCTCTTGTATGGTCATCAAATCGGCGAGCACTTGCGTGGGATGAAATTCATCTGTAAGGCCGTTCCAAACGGGAACTCCAGAATATTCTGCAAGAATTTCAACATTTTTGTGTGCAAAACCTCGATATTCGATCCCATCATACATCCTTCCCAAAACTCTTGCGGTATCTTCCATAGTTTCTTTTTCTCCAATGTGAGAACCTGTTGGCCCGAGATAAGTAACTCCTGCGCCCTGATCCATTGCCGCAACCTCAAATGCACATCGGGTTCTTGTTGAAGCTTTTTCGAATATCAAAGCGATGTTCTTTCCCTTCATCGTTTGCACTTCAGTACCCGTATACTTCGCCCTTTTCAAGTCTCGTGCAAGATCCAACAAAAATTGGATCTCCTTTGATGTAAAATCCAATAACGTCAGAAAGCTTCTTCCTCTCAAATTAACCGCCACTTAAACTCCCTCCCTAATTATAAATTTTGCGCCACTACATTATATGAAAAAATGGGCAAATTTAAAAAGATGTTATCGTAAATCTTCTCTTACAAGCGGCATGCTCATACATCTTGGTCCACCGCGTCCCCTGGACAGCTCTGAACTTGGAATGATATGAAGGCTTATCCCGTGGTCCTTTAATATTTTGTTGGTAACACTATTCCGTGAATAAACTATAACTTCTCCGGGTGCAACGGCCAACGTGTTTGAACCGTCATTCCATTGTTCTCTCGCGGAGTCTATCGGATCTCCTCCACCACATTTTAGCAACGTAACCTCTCTACCCAAATACTTTTCCAATATACTCTTCAACGTTCTTTTTTCCTTAACGACCTTTAAACCATTGCTAGAGCTTTTATCACTTGTAATCGCATAAACGGTAAGTGGTCCCTCAATTCCCGGATAAACGGTGAATTTATCATAGTCTACCTGAGTAAAAACGGTGTCCAAATGCATAAATGCCCTGGAAGGTGGTATGTGAAAAGCTAAAATGATTTCAAAAGAGGTGTCTGAAGCGAAAATTCTTCTGGCAACCTTTTCAATAGAGACGGGATCGGTTCTCTGAGAAATTCCAAAAGCAATTGTCTTTTCATTTAACACCAATTCGTCTCCACCTTCAAGTGACGTGCTTTCATCTCTGTTAAACCAGAAAGGCAAGTCAGCATCTTTAAATTTTGGATGATATTTGAATATGTATTGCGCAAATATCGTTTCCCTATTTCTAGTTATCGTTCTCATATGGTTCAAAGTTATCCCGTGTCCTATCGTTGCAAATGGATCTCTGGTGAAATACAAGTTTGGCATAGGATCGCAAATGAAGGGATAAGATTCGTTAACCATTTCGCTTAAACTTACGCTTTTGTAATTCGCTACTTCCTTTTTTCTAATTCCAGCCATCACTTTGTCAACCATCGTTTTAATATCAAATTCTTCTAGGTACTCAGTTAATACCTCTTTAACACCTTCGCTTTTAACTCCTGCTTCATCTATGAATTGGGAGATAAATTGCTTTTTCACATTTTCACTTTTAATTGCTTCAGCCACCAAATCTTCAAGATAAAGCACTTCTACCCCACAATCTCTTAGAGTCTGGGCAAAAGCATCGTGCTCTTTTTGTGCAACTTCTAAATAGGGAATATCATCAAACAGCAAGGTGGGTAACAAATCTGGTGTCAAATTTTCAATCTCTTTGCCAGGTCTGTGTAATAATACCGTTTTTAACTTTCCAATCTCTGATTTTACGTTTAAAACCCGTCCTCTTCCCATTTAGCTAGCCTCCTCAAATGTTTTTATAATACTTAAATATTTTTTAACAAAATTTCTTCATTTTAAATTTATCAAATCATCCATATTATGACAGATATAACGAGTTTAATCAACAAAATGTTTTTCCAAGTTCAGGCATAACATGAATTGGAGCATAAAAAAAGGCGGGATTTTTCCCGCCTTTTTTGATAAACTTAGATTTATCAATATTCAGGCATTGGAGGGGTTGGCACTTGTGGTTTTTCTTCGGGTTTTTCAACGATTGCCACATCTGTAGTGAGAAGCATTGAAGCGATAGATGCGGCATTCTGAAGAGCACTTCTTGTAACTTTTGCAGGATCTATTATCCCGCTCTCCATCATGTCAACGTATTCACCCGTCAAGGCGTTGTAACCGTAGTATTTGTTGGAATTCTCAAGAATTTTGTTTATAATGACAGAACCTTCTACACCGGCATTCGAGCAGATCATTTTTATTGGTTCACGAAGCGCGTTGCGAACAATCGATGCGCCTATCTTTTCTTCTCCTTCGAGTTTCTTTTCAAATTTTTCGAGCTCCTGAGAAACTCTCAAAAGGGTAACTCCTCCACCTGGCACAATTCCTTCCGCAACAGCTGCTTTCGTAGCACTAAGAGCATCTTCTATTCTATGCTTCTTTTCTTTAAGTTCAGTCTCCGTTGCCGCTCCAACTTTTATTACTGCAACTCCACCGGCCAATTTGGCCATTCTTTCTTGGAGAGTTTCTTTTTCGTAATCGCTTGTGGTGTTTTCGATCTGAGTTTTGATTTGAGCGATTCTTTCTTTTATGTCTTCAGCTTTTCCAGCTCCATCAACGATGAGTGTGTCGTCTTTTCTTACCTTTACGCTCTTAGCTTTACCAAGCATGTCAATGGTTGTGTTTTCAAAATCAAGTCCGACTTCTTCACTTATAACAGTTCCACCTGTGAGAATGGCAATGTCCTGCAACATTGCTTTCCTTCTGTCACCAAAACCAGGCGCTTTAACGGCAACAGTGTTAAGTGTTCCCTTCAATTTGTTGAGTACCAACGTTGTCAACGCTTCTCCCTCAACATCTTCTGCTATGATAAGGAGAGGCTTTCCAGTTTGAGCAACTTTTTCCAGAATTGGTATTATTGGTTTTATGGCGCTTATTTTCTTATCGGTGATCAATATGTAAGGCTCAGAAAGAACAGCTTCCATCTTTTCCGCGTCCGTTACGAAATACGGGGAAATGTACCCTCTGTCAAAGTCCATACCTTCTGTGAAATCAACGTAAGTTTCCATCGTTTTGGAATCTTCGACTGTGATAACTCCATCTTCTCCAACTTTGTCCATTGCATCTGCGATAAGCTTTCCAACTTCGTTGCTGTTTGCACTTATGGACGCAACATGTTCAATATCTTCTTTTCCCTTGAGTTTTTTGCTCATTTTTTTAATTTCTTCCACGGCCTTTTCCGTAGCTTTGCTTATCCCGCTACGCATGATCATTGGATTCGCGCCGGCAGTTATGTTCTTTATTCCTTCTTTTATCATGGCTTCTGCAAGGATAGTAGCGGTTGTCGTGCCGTCTCCAGCCACATCATTCGTTTTGGTAGCCACTTCTTTGACGAGTTGTGCGCCAAGATTTTCAAATTTATCTTCAAGCTCTATTTCCTTAGCTATTGAAACTCCATCGTTGGTTATAGTTGGTGAACCAAAACTTTTTTCAAGTACAACATTTCTTCCTTTTGGTCCTATCGTGATCTTAACCGCGCTTGCAAGTTTCTCAACACCTTTTAAAAGTGACTGTCTTGCTTCTTCATCGAATTTTAAGAGCTTCGGCATGGTCTTTCCCTCCTTTTCATTCCTCTATTTTGGCGAGGATATCGCTCCAGTCAATAAGAATGTAATCCTCATCATCAATCTTAATTTCATTTCCAGAGTACTTCGCAAAAATTACCTTATCTCCAACTTTCACCGTTATTTCATCGCTTGAACCTATTTCTATAACCTCTGCCTTTTGAGATTTTTCCTTCGCTTTTTCAGGAAGCACTATACCTCCAGCAGATTTAAGTTCTTCTTTGATGGGCTTTATTAACAGCCTTTCGCCAATTGGTTTTATTCTCATACTCAAAGCCTCCCTTCTAAATTTTTAGCACTCTAACACCCTGTCTGCTAATTATGTTAGCGCAACTTACCCATTTTTTCAAAACCCTAAAAAAGAAAAATATAAGCTATTACATGAAATTATAGGTAATTATTTGAAAATATACTGCATTTTCTCTATTTATCTCGTTTTTTCTCACTTTTTAACTTTTCAACAGCTAAAAAAATCAGTATCTACAAGGCTTTGAAGTAGTTTTCAACAATTTCGAAAAAGTTTTCAACAATCAATTGTTGAAAACTCAAGAAAATAGCGTGAAATAAGGAAAAAATGATTGTTGAAAACTTTTATCCTCAAGAATTCCATATTTTACAAGGCTTTCCAAGATTTTGGAAAGTATTTTCGAGGAAGTTTTCAACAGTCAGAATTGTTGAAAAAACCTTTTTCAACAATTTCAACAAGTTTTCAACAAGTTTTCAACAGTCAAAAAAATCAGTATCTACAAGGCTTTGAAGTAGTTTTCAACAATTTCAACAATACCTATTACTATTACTAAAGATATATAATAAATAATAATAGTAATAGGGAGTGTTGAAAACTTTTTAGACATGACTGTTGAAAAGTTTAAAAAAACAAAATGTTGGGAGGAAATCCAAAATGATTTATGCAATAGGAGATATTCATGGTTGTAAAATACAATTGATAAAACTCATAGAAAAGCTACCACTTCAGAAAGAGGATATACTGGTTTTCCTGGGAGATTACATAGACAGAGGTGCAGATTCAAAAGGAGTGATAAATTTTTTGATTGACTTATCAAAGAAACATGAAAAAACAGTTTTCATAAAAGGAAACCACGAATGGATGTTTCAACAATTTTACACTTACAGAGATCCGGAATCATGGGAACGCTGGGAATACAACGGAGCCAAAAGAACACTGGAAAGCTATGGGGGTATAGATAACATTCCAAAAGAACATCTCAAATTTATAGAAAATACAAAAATTTATCACATTGAAAAAAATTTCTTCTTCGTTCACGCAGGTGTAAAACCTCATGTAAGCGTCGGAGAGCAAAAAGAAAAAGATATGCTCTGGATAAGAGATGAATTCATATATTCAAAAGAACCTCTAAAAGGATACACAGTCGTATTCGGTCACACTCCCAATGAAGAACCATTGATTCAAAATGATAAAATTGGGGTTGACACAGGATGTATCTATGGAGGAAAACTAAGTTGTGTAAGATTGGAAGACAAAAAAATATTTCAAGTGAGGTGCAAAAATTGAAAGCGATATATCCAGGAACATTCGATCCAATAACTTATGGGCACTTGGACATAATAAAAAGAGCGTCAAAGATATTCGAAGAAATTACCGTAGTTGTAATGAATAACCCAAGGAAAAATCCCTTTTTTACATTAGAAGAAAGGCTAGAAATGATAAAAGAATCCACAAAAGAAATTAAAAATGTAAAAGTAGACACTTACTCAGGGCTACTGGTACAATACGTAAAATCCCATTCCGCTAACATCGTAATTAGAGGACTTAGAGCACTGGAAGACTTTGAGTACGAATTCGAGATGGCCTTGACGAATAGGGAAATGTATCCAAATTTGGAAACCATCTATCTCATGACGGACTTGAAATATCTTTTCGTTTCATCTTCAATGGTAAAAGAAATAGCTAAATTCAAGGGAGAATTGGAAAAATGGGTTCCATCAATTGTGGAAAAGAAATTGCGAGAGAAATTCCAAGGGTAACCGTTCTTTGTGGTGGAAGTTCCCCAGAACGGGATGTGTCAATCTTAAGTGGGAAAAACGTTCAAAATATATTAGAAAGAAACAGCATAAATTCCAAGCTCTTCGTATGGAATGGAAATTTCGATGAATTATCTAAAATAAGCTCTCCATGTTTTGTGGCTTTACACGGTGCACCGGGAGAAGATGGAAGTGTTCAAAGCTATTTTGAAAAGCGAGGAATAAAGTATACAGGTTCAGGTGTTGAAGCGTGCAAAACAACTTTTGATAAAATTGCTACCAAAGAATTTTTCAAAAGCAAAGGACTTAAAACCCCACGATGGTGGAAAACTTGCAAAAAAACTCCTTGCGTTTTGAAACCTCGCTTTGGAGGTTCAAGCTTAGGGGTGAAACTTTGTTTCACAAAAAGGATGTGCGAACACATTCCTGAGGAGGAGTATTTTTTTGAAGAGTACATAGATGGAAGAGAAATAAGCATTTCCATTGTAGAGATAAACGGGAAGGTAGAAGTGCTCCCAGTATTGGAGATCATCCCTTCTAACACTTTTTACGACTACGAATCTAAATATCAAAAAGGAGGATCAAAACTCATAGCACCAGCTGCACTTAAAAATAGTGAAATAGAAGAAATATCAATCGTATCAAAAGAGATCTACAATGGACTGGGTTTAAAAGATTTTGCGAGAATTGATGGTATAATCTCAAAAGACGGAGTTTATTTTTTAGAAGTTAACTCCATCCCGGGGATGACAGAATTTAGCGATCTTCCAGCCTCCGCAAGAGCTGGAAGGATTTCTATGGACGAAATCATATTAAGCGCTTTAAGATCCTCTATACGGAGGTGAAAAATGGACTTTTTAGGAACAACCATAGTGGCAGTTAAAAGAAATGGGAAAACCGTTATGGCTGGAGATGGACAGGTAACGCTAGGACAGACAGTCATGAAAGCAACGGCAAAGAAAGTTAGAAAACTTGGAAATGGTAAAGTGGTAACGGGATTTGCCGGATCGGTTGCCGATGCTTTTACGCTTTTTGACAGGTTTGAATCTAAACTCAGGGAAGCCAATGGAATTCTTAAAAAGGCGGCTGTAGAACTTGCAAAAGATTGGAGAACAGACAGAGTGCTCAGAAGACTTGAAGCGCTTTTAATGGTGGCCGATCATGAAAATATGTTTTTAATTTCTGGAAATGGAGAGATAATAGAACCGGATGAACCGATTATGGCAATTGGTTCAGGTGGCTCTTACGCATTGGCGGCAGCACGAGCCCTTTATAGAAACACGGAAATGGATGCACATGATATAGCTGTTAAAGCCTTAGAAATAGCAAGCGAAATATGCATATACACCAATTCCAACATAACGGTTGAAGAAGTTTAAGGAGGCGCTTAAATGAGCTTAATGATAGACGAATTGACGCCAAAAGAAATAGTACAAGAATTGGACAAATACATAATTGGTCAAGAAGAGGCTAAAAAGTCGGTAGCCGTTGCTTTAAGAAACAGAATAAGGAGAATGAAACTTCCTCAAGAATTGCAAAGAGACATAATTCCCAAAAACATCTTGATGGTTGGCCCCACCGGTGTTGGAAAAACCGAAATAGCTCGCAGACTTGCTCAGCTATCAGGATCACCTTTTGTAAAAGTGGAGGTAACACGTTACACCGAAGTTGGCTACGTTGGGAAATCCGTCGAATCAATAATTCGAGAATTAGTTGAAGCAAGTGTAAACAACGTTAAGTCTGAAATGATGAAGAAGGTAGAAAAAGAAGCAAAAAAAATGGTTGAAGAAAGAATATTAGACGCCGTGGTCCCAGAAAGCGTAAAAAAACCAGCTGCAACGGGATTTATGGGCTTTTTTCAAAACCAACCACAGCAAAGAGTGTCTCCAGAAGAAAGAAGAAAAGCCCTTTCGTATCGAAATGAGATGAAAGAACGCCTTCGCAACGGCGAGCTTGAAGATATGGAGATAGAAATAGAAATAGAAGACAACACTCCAGTTATGCCCGTGATAGGCGGAATGAACATGGAAGATATGAACATTGATTTACAAGATATGTTTGGCAGCCTTTTGCCTAAAAAGATGAAAAAGAAAAGAGTTAAAATAAAGGATGCAAGAAGATTACTTTTGCCCATTGAATCTGAAAAACTAATAGACAAGGACAGCATGATTCAAGAAGCTTTGGAAAGAGCGCAGTATCGTGGAATAGTTTTTTTGGATGAGTTTGACAAGATTGTGGCAAGTGGTACAAAAGGAGGACCGGACGTTTCTAGAGAAGGCGTCCAAAGAGATCTTTTGCCGATAGTTGAAGGAACGAATGTGAATACAAAGTATGGTATGGTAAAAACGGATTATGTCCTTTTCATAGCCGCGGGTGCTTTTCACGTTTCAAAACCGTCTGAACTCATTCCTGAAATTCAGGGCCGTTTCCCCATTAGAGTGGAGCTTGATGCGTTGACTCAAAAAGACTTTGAAAAAATCCTGGTGGAACCCAAGAATTCTTTGATTAAACAGTATCAGGCGTTACTTTCTACGGAAGGCGTGGATGTTCAATTTACCGAGGATGGAATTTCAGAAATAGCGCGCATGGCGTATGAAATGAATGAAAAGCAAGAAAATATAGGAGCGCGACGCCTTTACACCATTGTGGAAAAGCTTATGGAAGACATCTCATTTGAAGCTCCAGATGTTAAAAGTCCGGTCATGATCGATAAGGAATTCGTGGATAAAAAATTAGGTGAGATCATTGAAAATGAGGATCTAAGCTCGTACATACTTTAAAAAATAAAATAGAAAGGAAGTTTGAAATGTTAGAAATAATTAAAGAAGAGGAAAATGTGAAAACTGTAAAGGTTACTGTAGAAAGCGAAAAAGTGAAAGAAGCTACTGAAAAAGTTTTCGATGAGCTTTCAAAGAACGTGAGAATTAAAGGATTTAGAAAAGGAAGAGTCCCTCGCAACTTGTTAAAAACTATAGTCGGAACCGAAGAAATAGAAGATATGATCAAAGAAAAAGTTGCCGATATGGCACTGGATAAACTTTACGAAGATGAGGAATTTAAAAAAATGAACGTCATGCTTCCGCCCGCTCTTGTATCGATAGATATGGGAGAAGATGCGAAAGTGGTTTTTGAAATACACCTTTACCCAGAAGTTGAAATTGACTCTCTTGAAGGTGAAGAAATAGAGATTCCAGAATTGAAAGAAGAAGATGTTGAAAAAGATGTTGAAGAGGAGCTCGAACGCCTTAGAGAAGAAAATGCCGTTTTAGAGCCCAAAGGTGAAAATGAGGTTGTAGAAGAAGGAGATCATGTTGAAATAGAGTACCATGTTACCGGAAAGGAAGAGACTCCAAGAACCTTTGATTTTGTCGTTAAAGATCCAAAATCAAGTCAACTTTTTCAGGATATTCTTGGGAAAAAAGTTGGTGACACGATAGAATTCATAGATGAAAGAGACGAGAACAAGACAAGTTATACGATGAAAATCACGGCCATTCATAGAAGAATATTGGCCAATTTGGATGATGAATTTGCAAAGAGTGTCGATGTAGAAGCGGAAACGCTCGAAGCGTTGAAGCAGAAACTCAGAGAAAAGATAAAAGGCTCATTTAACGATTTCATAAAAACATTTGAAGCCAATACTATTTTAAATAGGCTTGCTAACAAGACAAAATTGAAAATGTCAGACCATTCACTTGAATTGTTCATAAATCATGTTATCATGCGCCAAAAAGAAAACAAAGAATATGAAAAATCGCTCAAAGATTTCAAAGGAGATGAGAATGCGTACAAAGAATCTCTGAAAAAAGAGATCACAAACTACCTCAAGATAAAAGGAGCCGTCGAGAAAATAGCAAAAGAAAAAGGTATAGAAGTAAGTGAAGAAGAAATTTTTGAAAAGGCTAAAGAATATTACTCTTCTATGAACATTAGCGATGAAAGATTAAAAGTTACCCTTTCCAAAGAGAAGGAACTTCACGATCGCATAAAAAATGATTTGCTTCACGATAAGGTAGCCGAAGAGCTTTTAAAGAGTGCAAAAATAGTGGTGAAAAAGGCAGATGAAGAAAATAACGCAGAAGAAGACAAAAAGGAAAAAACAGAGGAGGAAAAAACAGATGAGTAATCGCACAGGCTTAACGGTCAACGATCAAGGAGTACCAATAGTAATAGAAACGACCGGCCGAAGCGAAAGGGCGTATGACATATATTCTCGCCTTCTCAAGGACAGAATAATATTTTTGGAAGATGAGATAAACAGTTACACTTCCGGCTTAGTTGTGGCTCAATTGCTCTTTTTGGAAGCTCAGGATCCGGATAAAGACATATATCTTTACATAAATTCGCCAGGAGGCGAAATAAACGCGGGTTTGGCCATATACGACACAATGCAATTTGTAAAATGTGATGTCGTTACAACCGCCATAGGAATGGCAGCTTCTATGGCCGCAGTGTTGCTGGCCGCCGGAGCCAAGGGAAAACGGTACGCCCTTCCACATGCGACGGTTATGATACATCAGCCTCTTGGAGGAGCGCAAGGTCAGGCTGTCGACATAGAAATTCGAGCACGAGAGATTATGAGGTTGAAGAAAGAATTAAATTCCATACTTTCTGCTCACACTGGACAGCCTTTAGAAAAAATAGAAAAAGACACAGATAGAGACTTTTTCATGACATCGCAAGAGGCCATGGAGTATGGATTGATTGATAAAGTGATCTCCTCCAAAAGAGGCGAAAATGGAGGTAAAAAAGAGTGAAAAATGAGAAATTTTGTTCCTTTTGTGGTAGACCTGCAAGTGAAGTGAACAAGTTAATAGCTGGTCCGAATAACGTTTACATATGCGATGAATGTGTAGAATTGTTTCACGATATTCTTCACGATGAACCAACGAACCGTTCTAAAAGCCAAAAGAGTGCAAAAAAATTACCGGGACCAGCTGAAATAAAGGCAGAGCTCGACAAATACGTTATTGGTCAAGAAAGGGCAAAGAAAACGCTGAGCGTTGCGGTTTATAACCATTACAAAAGAGTATTTATGGGAAAAAAATTTGATGATGTTGAGATAGAGAAATCTAATATAATGCTCATAGGTCCAACTGGATCTGGAAAAACGTTGATGGCTCGCGTGCTTGCAAAGATTTTAGACGTGCCCTTTGCCATAGCCGACGCTACCCCTTTGACCGAAGCAGGATACGTTGGTGAAGATGTTGAAAACGTGATATTGAGGCTTTTGCAAGTTGCTGATTTTGATGTGGAACGTGCCAAGCACGGAATAGTGTATATAGACGAAATTGATAAAATATCCAGGAAATCGCAGAACGTTTCTATCACGCGAGATGTTTCTGGTGAGGGAGTGCAGCAAGCACTTTTAAAAATAGTTGAAGGAACTGTAGCAAACGTTCCGCCGCAGGGTGGAAGAAAACATCCTTACCAAGAATTCATAAAAGTGGACACAACGGACATTTTGTTTATAGTTGGCGGAGCTTTTGATGGACTTGAAGATCTAATCAAAGAAAGGGTTCAAAAAACGACGATGGGGTTCAATGCCACCTTAAAGTCTAAAAAAGATGAAAGCTTAAGTGAACTGCTAAAACAGGTGGTACCGGACGATCTTGTTCATTACGGTTTGATACCCGAATTCATTGGAAGATTTCCAATAATCACCACGTTAGAAGAGTTAGATGAGAATCAGTTGGTGAAAATTTTAACCGAACCAAGGAATGCGGTTATAAAACAATATAAGAAACTTCTTGAACTTGATAACGTTGAATTGGAGTTTGAAGACGATGCGCTTGTTGAAATCGCCAGACTTTCGAAAAAGCGTGGCACTGGAGCAAGAGGTTTAAAAAGTGTTGTAGACGAAGTAATGATGGACGTCATGTTTGAAGTACCAACTTTACAAAACGTTCGAAGAGTTATCGTCACGGCTGAAACGGTGAAAAATGGGAAGAAACCAATAGTTGAAATGAGAGAATCTGCGTAAATGCGTAAGATTGGAGATATAAATGGCTTTAATATTCGGAATAGAGAGTTCTTGCGATGAAACTTCAATAGCAATAGTGGAAAATGGAAAAAAAATTATAGCTGAAGAAACAGCTTCTCAAGTTTCCACGCATGCTTTATATGGTGGGGTCGTTCCAGAAATAGCTTCAAGGCATCATCTTGAAAACATAAGCGTGTTAGTTCAAATGGTAATGGAAAAATCGAAAATTGACCCTCGTGAAATTTCTGCAATTGCGGTTACATATGGGCCCGGCCTTGCTGGGCCTTTACTTGTTGGTGTTTCTTACGCAAAGGCGCTGTCATACGCCTGGAAGGTGCCGCTCATAGGAGTAAATCACATGCTCGGACATCTAAATGCGGTTTTTCTTTTCGATGATTCCATAGAACTTCCATGTTTAGTTCTCATGGTTTCTGGAGCACATACGGAAATTCTGTACATGAAGTCGATGTTTTCCTACGAAATACTTGGCAAGTCCATAGATGACGCGGCGGGGGAAGCTTTTGACAAAGTTGCTCGGATGATAGGCTTGCCATATCCCGGTGGTCCGCAAATAGAAAGAGCAGCCAGGAGTGGAAAAAGCATTTACAATTTTCCAAAGCCAAGAACAAAGAGAAAGTACGATTTCAGCTTTAGCGGATTAAAAACACACGTGCGCTACTTTTTGAGAGACAACAAAGAAATAAAAATTGAAGACGTTGCCGCTTCATTTCAAGAAACCGTAACTTCTCTTTTAATAGAAAAAGTCGTTAAAGCTGCAAAGGAGTACGGTATTTCTCACGTTGTTTTGGCAGGAGGAGTTTCCGCCAATTCGTTGCTTAGAAAGAAAGCAAAAGAAGCCGAAGAAAACGAAAGGCTCTTCTTTCATTTTCCTCCTTTGGAATATTGTACGGATAACGCTGCCATGATAGCCGCAGCTGGATGGCAGTATTACATAAGGGGTGCGTTTGCAGACTTGAATCTGAACGTTGTTCCGAATCTGGAGGTTGGAATGTGAGAATTTCTTACGGGAGCGCGCGTTTTTTAGAACTTGTAAAATCCGGTCCAAAGTTAGGCATGCAAACGATATACACCATGTTTGGTGAAAGATGTAGATTTGATTGCGCTTATTGTGCGCAGGCAAGAACGAGTTTTACGCCTGAAAAAATGCTTTCGAGGGTTGTTTGGCCAAAATTTGACATGGGAGATATCGTTGAAGCCATAGAAAAATATAATGAGAAGATCAAAAGAATATGTCTTCAGGTTGTTTCATCAGAAAGAGCACGAGACGAAGCATTTGAATTTCTAAAGCGCTTAAAAAGATTAAAAATACCAATCTCCGCGAGCGTGCGCATTTTTAGCGTTGAAGAAGCAAAAAGGTGGTTTGAGAACGGGATCGAAAGGCTTGGGGTTGCCACAGATGTTATAAATAAAAAGTTTTACGCGAAATATCGTGGCGGAGATTTGGATTCACATTTAAACCTATTGAAAGAATTGTCTGAAACATTTCCTAACCGTATAACTACGCATGCAATAGTTGGTTTAGGCGAAAGTGAAAAAGAGATGGCCGAATTCTTTCAAAAAATGCATGAATGGCAAATTACAGTGGGCCTTTTTGCTTTTACACCCGTAAAGGGTACAAAACTCGAAAGACATCCAAAGCCTTCAATGGACACTTATAGAAGAGTTCAAGTTGCGCGATATTTAATAGAAAATGAAATTAGCACGGTATCGAATTTTTCTTTTTCTGAAAAAGGCGAGATAACAGATTACGGCGTGAAAATTGACAACATTTCTCCAAAGGCTTTTTTGACTTCTGGTTGTCCAAATTGTACGCGTCCTTATTACAATGAAGATCCGCGCGAAGAGCTTTACAATTTTTTTGATAAAGTTAAACGCAAACCTTTTAGGGTAGGAGATAGAGAGGTTTGAGAAAGATGAAAAGAAAGTTTGGCTTGTTGATATTCGTGCTTTTGTTATTTGCAACAAGCATTTTTGCCATTTCTTTAACGTTGATAACGAATCCACCGCAATCGGTGGTTTACGTTAACCATGTTTTAGTGGGTCAAACAAATGAGAACGGGAAATTGACCATAAAGGTTGAAGATGGATCGAATGTGAAAGTTGAAAATATAGGTTATTTTCCATACTCTTTTATCTTCAACGGAAATACAAATACAACTGTTCACGTGAATTTAAAACCTCTTTCATATCTATACATATCTTGCGATCAGGATGGTGCCCAAGCTATTGTGGATGGCAATAATTATCTATTACCAGCAACGGTAACGCTAGCTGCCGGAAGACACGAAGTTATTGTACAAAAAGATGGTTACGTTCCTCAAAAAGTATTTGTTACAACTCAACCGTTTGGTATCGTTAAAAAGAATTTTCAACTCCAGAAATCTGGAGAAATCTCGATCACCACTTCGCCTCCTCATGTCTTTGTCATTTTAGACGATGAGGCAACCCTTACCACGCCAGTTTCCACTTATTTAAAAAGTGGAAGGCATTCTTTGTTTTTTAACTTTATTGGATATGCTCCGTTTTCTACAAGTGTTTATGTACCTGAAAATTCCACTCCCTTGGCATTTCACTTTGAGCTTAATAAATTGTTCAAAGTTACAATAGATTCTTCTCCTTCTGGCGCCGTTGTGAGCATGGCATCGACAACTTTTGTTACACCAGCTACATTTGAACTTACCAAAGGAATTTACAAATACATTGCTCATCAAAAGTATACTTACGAAGCGACAGGAGAATTCTTTGTAAATCATAGTGGAAAGTACACGGTGAAACTCAAACCAAAAGAAGGACTTGTGGTTTTCAATTCAAACCCTATCGGAGCTGCCATAAATTTAAACGGAAAATTCATAGGCCAAACTCAGAAAAGCGTTAGTCTGCCTTATGGAAGATACAGAGTTAAAATGGTAGGCAACAACGGAAAAGTGTGGTTTGGAGATTTCGTATTAAATGGAGAAATAAAAACAATTTATGGCGATATGGTAAATTCGGGTATGGTGCTGATAGATGCCTATCCATCTACCAATACCATAGTTCACATTGGACAGGTGTGGACAAGCGTTCCAGCCACTTTGAATGCAGATGTGGGAATTTACAAAGTAGAATTTTTTAATCCGTCTTTTCCAGTTTTATCACGATACATTGAAGTAAAAGCTGGAGAAGTTTCAAATGTGAATGTCTTCTTGCAACCAATGAGCACCATATTTGTTTCCACTTATCCCTTGGGAGCAACTGTAACATTGGATGGAAAGGTCATAGGAAAAGCTCCTATATTTTCTAAACAGATAACGGCTGGTACTCATCTTTTGAATATTGAATGGAGCGATGGAGAAATAGACAAAAAAATCTTGTTGCTTAAGGATAAAGTTTACAGCTTTACTTTTAACGATCCAAGTAGTGTTAAAATCACATTTGTTTCTTATCCCGATCCGCTAAATTTGGTGATAGACGGCAAGAAGAAAGGAAGTACTCCTATTTCAATACAACTTACAAGAGGTGATCATTCTTACATAGCCTACAATGCAATTGGTACACAAGTGGCAAGCGGAACCTTAGACACAACTTACTTTTCATCTCAGACTTATTTCTTTTTAAACGGGAGGTAATATGATGATGCGTAAAACCACGGCTCTTCTTCTTTTGATAACCATGGTGGTGTCTATTTCTTTAGCAGTTTCTATAAACGATGTTACACCTTCTTCAGATTTGTATCCTTACGTTGTGGAGATGGTTCAAAACAACATCATGAAGCTGGATTCAAATGGCAATTTCAACGGTACACTTGTGGTCACCAGAGGTGATCTCGCGCGAATTCTTTCCAGACTTTTAAGTTACGTTCAAGGAAGAGTTCAGCCGGTAACGCAAGTAAGTCAGGCAAGTAGAGGAACATCTTCAGCGACTACCGTTGCAATTTCCAATGAACTTTCCATGAAAATTCAAAAACTTGAAGATGCGATAAAAAAGTATTACAATTTCGAAGCTTACATAAGCAACACTTCGAATAGTTTGAGTGGGATAATAACTGAAGTGGATCAAATGAAAGTGCAATTGGATGCTGTACAAAAAGTGGTAGCCTCTTTAAAAAATGTAAAATCCCTTCCGCCGTCAAGCTTGTTGGCTCAAGCTATAAATAGCGAAAATGAATTGAAGTCACAGCTGAATACACTTTCGGCAAAAGTTTCCGCTTTAAAAATTCAAAATGAAATGAATTCACAAAAAATGAAAAGTTTTTCCTCTTCTATAAGTGCGACTATTACGAAGCTAAGAACAGACTTTTCAACTTTGAATTTAACGCTTTCTTCGATGGAAAATGAGAAACAAATAGAATCCCAAAAATTTGAAGAAGCGATGACTAAAATAAAATCTTCCACTTCAAAGATGGAAGAAATTTCAAAAGAAAACGTTCAACTGAAAAAAGAAGTGGGAAGTCTCAAATCTACCCTGAATAAAGTTTACATTTTTCAGGCCATCGAAGCTCTGGCTTTTATTGGAACTATTATGTTTGTTTTTTACATGAAATGAA
>WFYR01000120.1 GCA_015489955.1 Mesoaciditoga sp.
AAATTGTTTTTCGAATCATATGCGACGAATAAATCATGAGCCGCACAATAGCTTTCGGTGTATTTGCCAGAGTAGAAAGCCCATAAATCCTCATAAAACCGTCGCATCATCGAGCCTGTATAAAACATGTCAAGCCCCCTTAAAAGATATCAATATTCGCCGTTTCAATCGTTCTAATCTGCGTGAAATGTGTATAAATCGCATATCTTATAGCATCCATCGCATGGTCATTGAATTTCACTGGTTCTTCTAAAACATTGCCGTTTTTGTCTTGCTTCCATTTGTACGATTCGATTTCCTTGATTGTGTTTACGCAATTTTGATTGATGAACAACTTCTTCCTTTTTACGAAATCAATCCCATCTTTCACACTCTTATTAGCCGGATAAATGTTGAAGCCAGCACGCCTTATCTCTTCAATCCTGTTCGGCTCGGCGGAGTCAGCATATATGCTCGAATTCGTGGATTCTACAATACGTCTCAGCTGATCGATGAGATCGGCATTGGTTAGACCACGTTCGTACATCTCATCAAGGATGTAGAGGCGCTCGTCTAAAATGCCAATCTTGATCAAGGCCGTGGGATTGTTATATCCGAAATCCAAGCCATAGATGACTTCATCGAAATGATCAGGAATTTCAGAGATAATTTCATAGTTGGAATAAATCATGCCTTTGAGAGAGACAAATTCTCCGAGAGCATATACCCTGTAATAAGCTTCATCTTCATTGATTAGGTTTTCAAGCGTTTGAACATATTCCTTGTCTAAGAATCCGTTATCTTTGTAGGTTGTTTTTAGTATTGCCACATCTTTATGCTTAGTTTCGAAGAATTCTTTATAAACCCAGTTGTTTTTTGAAATTGGATTGAAAGTCAGAAATATTTGATTTTTCTTATCTGTTTGCCTTCTAAGTCTTAAACGCAACTGTCTGTAATCATCCAGAGTAAATTCTGTCGCTTCTTCCATCCAAATGTAATTGAACTCAGCAGACTTTATCTTTTCTGGATCATCCATTGATTTGAACAAGATCTCACTTGAGCCCACTTTAACCGTCTGATCAGCCTTGTTCAAAGCAAAGGGAATGTTGTATTCCCTTAAAAGGGAAATGATAAGCTGGTAAGCGGATATCTTCAAAGCTGGATTAGTTTTCCTCGTAATGAGAATTCTCTTATTCCCCTCTGCAAGCTTGTAAAAGATGAGAAATTGCGCCATTGTGTAAGACTTTCCGGATCCAGCACCACCGTATAAAACATTTACAGTGCTTTTGGATTTTTTTAACCATCGTCGAATTTTTCCAACAAATTCAACGTCCATCTCTATCTACAACCCTGAATGTCAATGAGCCTTGAAGATCCACGTTCTTCTTTTCTGTCCAGCCAAGTTGCTTAAGTGAGAAAATAGCCATGGTAACATTTATCTTTCCTTCGAGTGCCAATCTTTCAAGCTGTGCCATTTTCTTAGACCTTGCTTTTTTTAATAGAGCGGAAAACTCATCATGATCATAGAAAAATTGATGATACACATTATGTTGATAAGCGAATTCGGCGGGGATCGGGATTTCAGTGTTTTCTATATACTCATCGAATTCCTTCGCCAGCTTTTTCAGAAACTGCTTTGAATATTTCCTTGGTCTCGCCATCCCGATCATCTCCTTTCTTTATTCTTCAACTTCGATAATCACCCTGAATATTTTTCCAGAACAGTAAGCTGGCACTTTGATAAGCTCAGGCATCTCACTCGCTGGCACATCTAATTGGACTCTTGCATTGCCTTCGCTTCCGTCTATTTTAACTGCACTTTGTATCGGCGGCAGGCTCGCTTGAAATTCTATTCTCATTTCATATCTTTCCTTTCAATTTTTCTAACTCTTTCTCAACTTTCTTTTCTAATTCCTCATTAAAATGCAAATAACTAAGATTCTTATTTGTTTCCACAAGCACTTCTTTCATTCCTTGCCTCATCCCATGGTCATGTATATATTTATGGTGTTTTTTGCAGAGAGAAACGAGATTCCATGGATGCATGTTCTTTTTTATATGCGGTACTCCTAAATATTCTGGAATCCATGAATTTCTTGAAAAGATATGATGCACTTCCTCCGCTTCTGCCCCGCATATAACGCATTTGTGATGATCTCTCTCCAAAACATACTCTCTTATTGCAGGGGGAATTGGCATCATTCCTCTTTTTTCCGTTTTATGTCGTACTGCTTGACTCCGTCCCATTTCCCAGCCCTCACAATCTTGAAAATGATCGCATAACTCGCTATATCACTTAACGTATCATCAATGCTTTCATTCGAGGCTTTCAAGCCGTTTGTTATGAGATTCTTTAATCGTTCCATCTTGTCATTCAATCTCACCAAAACGCCAACTTCTCCAAACTCTGCGATGTTGCCAGGCCCATAATCGTGTTGTTTCTTCGCAAAAAGTTTCACCAAGTCTTTCGTAATGTTTTCATATTCAGCTATCAGTTCATCGTTGCTCATTTTGCGCCTCCATTGCACAATCGTTGCATAATAAAAGCCCCGACTAAGCGGGGCAAGAAAAGATTGCTCTTTTATTCTTCTCCTAAACGGCTTGTTATGAGCTTTTCTATCATACCTGTGCCCATAACCACCGAACCAAGCGTTAGAAAGCCTTTTCTCAGTATTTCTCTTCATTCAGCATCACCTCTTTGAGTTTAACCACCTCCTTTCTGGCATGAAAAAAGGGCGATTTCTCGCCCTACTTAACACTTATGAATTTTTTTATTTTACTTATAAGCTCCTCCCATTTTTTTCTTATTCTCTCTTCTAAATCTGGTTCCAAAAAGAAACCAATAACTTTCTTTCTGTCTAAGATAATCTTACCTTTTTTGTGTCCTTCTAAAAAACATCCATCGAAAAAAGAAAAGAATGAGAAGTTTTCATTTTCTTTGTACGTTTCTTCGATTGGATATAAGGATACATGCATGAATTTCTCTATACTTATGTCTCTAAAAACCGGTTTTGATTCGCTGCCTTTTTTCTCGTCAAAAACTTCTTCTTTCACTTTCTCCATTTTCAGGAGCTTTGCTAAATAAATTTGGCCGAGCTTTTCCAGTACATGTTTCTTTAATTTATTCTTCGATGTTGTAAATTCAATCCAAACGCCTTTATCCACTCTTTCTTGCTTGAAAATATAAAGATCCATATCCGGAGGATTTTCAATTGGCATATATAATTTTAGGTTGGTCTGTCCATTCACTCCTATTTCTTTTAAGATGGATTTACCTAAATCTATGTCCACGTTTTTTTGTGCCGCTGAATTCTTTTGTCTGCTTGAACGAAGAAAATCACTGACTTGATCAAATCCTTGAAAAGCCCCTGAAGCCATAACCACTTTTTTATGATTTGGAAGAAAAAAATGTAAAACTATATCATTATTTTCATCATCTAAATGAATATCCAGTTCTTCATTGTGAGCTAAACCAAAAGCAATCCACCTTTCAAACGCTTTTAGACCGTTATCGCTCACAGTAATGCATCTCCGGGAGCATGTTCTTTCATAGGTCTTGTGCTATATACTACATCTAACAACTTGTCTAACCTTATAGCACCATATTTCTTTATCACTTCATCGATTATTTCTTTTTGCTTTTTATCTATTTCAGGAGGATCTTTGTTAACTTTTTCCCACATTTCATCACTTAATCTGTAATCATGAGCTATCCCAGAATTTGTAGGAAATGCGTAATCTCTTACGACTTTTTCATGAACAAGTTTATCAAGCGTTTCTATTATATCGTTAGAATAAGGGCCATAAAAATAATATTGATATTTGACTTTCGTTATTTTTTCCCCTGCCCTTGCTGAAGAAATTAAATCAGACAGGTATAGAAGTTTTACTATTCTTGTTCTTCCAATGGTAGGCCGAATATTTTTAAGTTTATACAAAATATAAAGGATTATCTTCTCCAGCTCCACTTTTCACCACCCCCTTGCATTTCTAATGATACCGCTTGTTACAATATAAATCAAGGGGGAATAATAAAAGCGGGCTTTACCCGCTCCTCATACTTATCCCATTCAAACATATTTTAGCACGTAGTCGTCCGTTTTGTCAAGAATTGTAACGTTCGCAATCTAATTTTTACAATTGCTCTTGCTGCTCTTTTTACCATGTTAGGAATTTGCGAATGTTCAATGTAATAGATTTTGTCTGGGCCGTCTCCTGCCGCAATCAGCCCTAACTTCTCAGCAATATCAATGCTTTTTTCTCTGTTCATCACCGCCATAAGCCACACATCCGACAAAACTTTGTCTTTCTCTCTTAATCGATAAAACCAATACTCCATTTCTCCGATAAGCGTTGCGGTGTTGAAGATTTCTTCGTCCGACGGTTCGGGTTTCTCGCCACTCCGAAGAAGAATGCTCCCCGTCGCAAATGCCGTTTCCCACTCGATAAGTTCGTCAACAACAGATAAATCCAATACACCTATCCCTAATATATGGCAATAATTCTTGTAGTGGCGATAGAGTTTCTTCATTTCATACCATTTCATGGGTTTACCCATCAAAAATTTTCTTGCGAGATAATCCATTTTTACCTCCTCAACTTTTTAGCCAACAAGCGGTTAAGTTCATCTCGAATTTGTTTTAATCTTTTTTTCTCATCCTCAGTAAAAACGGACTTACGGGAGCTAATTGCCCTCGTAAGCCCATCCGCTAATTTGCCAAGTTCAGAAAGGGATATCGTCGTTTTCATTGGCAATCTCACTTTCGGTATCAGAAGTTGCTTCTGCCCCCGGGAGTTCTGAATCTTCTTGAGTTGGATTCTGAGATATAGAAGCATTACCCTTTAAGACGTTGCCCTGATTGACTTGATTGACACCCCCGTAAAAGGTATTTGTCTCATCCGTTTGATTCTTCTTTCTCATCAGCTGCACTGAATTTGCAATTATCTCTGTTGAACGCCTTTTCACTCCGTCTTGTCCTTGCCATTCGTGGTTTTGCAATCTGCCCTCAACAAGTAATAAATCGCCCTTGTTCACGTATTGAGAGACAAACTCTGCCGTGTGCCCAAACGTGGCTACCTTTACAAAATCAACGCCTGTATCTTTGTATCTGTTTATTGCAATTTGAAAGCCACAATACTCTCTGTCTCCAGCCATTTTTAGCGCTGGATCTTGCGTAATCCTACCGGTCAAAATCACTTTGTTAAAATCCATTGTTTAGCCTCCTTTTTCACATCTTCAAGGCAAACCATGATATGTCCATTTACTTTAAAACTTTTTATTTTTCTCTCTTTTACCAATTCCCAAATTCTTTCAGAATCAGCTTCTTCAACGTATGAACTAATTCTCCCAAGAGGCACATAAATTTTCTTGTTAATTGTCAGCATTTTTATCATCCTCCCTTAAGTATCATATCTTCGCTTCAATATCTTCATGTCCCCAAAATCTGCATATTCTAAAAACTTAGCATGTTTACCGTTTCTTATATATTCTTCTTTCAAAGCTTCTTTCAAAATCTGATATTCTTTCCAATCTTCAAAAGTATCCTCAAAAATAAATTTTCTTTTCTTGAATAGATTTTCACGAATCACCAAGATGTGCTTTCGTAACATCTTTTTCACTTCTTCTCATTGCATATCAAATTCTTTTCTTAGCCTTTCTGCTTGCTCTTTTGTTATCGAACCCCAAGTGGTACTCATCTCCCCGTACTCCCGAAGCCGTTTTCTCCACGGTTGGAGTCCGGCAGTTCACCTTTTACCATCACCGCTGAACATGGAAGAATTATCAATTGCGCTATTCTGTCTCCAGACTTAACTTCATAGTCATATCCGCTTATATTAGCGAGGTTAACCATTATTTCTCCTCTATAACCCGAATCTATCACGCCGCCCATTACGAATATGCCCTTAGCCGCCATTGAAGAACGCTCTTTAATCAAGCCAAAATACCCTTCTGGGATGGCAACTTTTACTCCCGTGTGGATCATCGGAGTGAATTCATTCGCAGGTACTATCACATCTTCGACGCTTTCTAAATCCCAGCCAGCGTCTGTATAGTGTTTATGAAAAAGCATTTTATTTGTTTTTACCTCTGGATATTCTTTTTCAGTTGTGTTCATTTTTGCTCCCCCCCTTTTTATGATCCTTTCTCCATTTCTCTTCATCAATTTTGTAGTAATCTCTGAATTTCCACATCTTAATTGCCTTTCTCACATCCACCGATTCTTTCATTAACACTTCTAAAGCACTTTTATTGCCTTGCTTGTTAAAAATCAGCATATGATCTTCAAGAACTTTCAAATATGCTTTCAAAAAATTTTCAACTGGATCCATTTTCATTCCTCCTTTTAGGACACTTTCTTTTTACCCTTTGCCAACGGCATCGCATTAAGAACTTCCTTAAGTTCCTTCGGCTTTTCTTTTCTGCCCTCTAAAGCATGAAAACCATTAACACGAGCAAAATTGGCAATGTTCTCATACGTCCGCAAGAATTGAGCCCGAACATATGCAACCTGATCAACTCGCATGTCACAAAGTGTTTGCCAGCCCATGGAACGTTTTGATTTTTCAAGAATGGGATCGTCAAACGTCGGCTCACGGTAGTATCCATATTCATGAATTGCATCATGGAGCTTTTCCCAAGCAAGCTCAGCCGGCAAAACCTTAGCACTTTCAGCCTTCTTCCTAATCTCCGCTATCGATGGAAAGCGGGTGGAATTTTGCGCAATTTCTTTGATCGCTTTTACAAAATCAGCATCGTTGAGATCTTTGAGCAGTTCGTACCAAACCTTTAGAGAGTTCTCGTCCATTTTAGAGTACTCTTGGGGAAATGCGGCATTAAGTATCATCATCGCTTTTGAAAAAGTCAGAGAAGTCATCGTCTATTTCACCCCCTTCTTGTCTGGCAAAATCTGCGATCATTTCAAGTTCTTTTTCCATTTTCGTTTTGGGCTTTGCAGAAGTCGAATTCAGCCACTTATCAACATTTTCATCGTTTCGCACAAGATATTCAAATGTGGCATAGAATTTCCCCCTATCGTTGTCACCTGTCATGAAATTATCCACGAGGAGATTGTCAATTGCCCTTTTGATTTCATCTGGGGAAAATGTTCTCAAGCGTTGTTTGCATTTTTTGATAAGCTTATCTGTCAGTCTGAAATTTTTCCCACTTTTGAGTTTGTAATATTGAAAAATATCTTCAACAACTTGTCGAGAAGCTTTCCCACCTTTAGGGGGGATTATAGGGGGGGTAGTATTTTTATTATTCTCTATACTCTGATCTCTATACTCTATATTCTTAATACGTTGGTCATTAACTTGGTCATTAACTTGGTCATTAACTTGGTCATTTAGTTGGTCATTTAGTTGGTCATGAGATACTAAGTTAGATTTAACTTGGTCATTTACTTGGGACGTAGTGACTAAGTTATGAAATTTTTCTCCGAGCTTATATATGGCATAATGCCCTTTTCCCTTGCCGCTTTTAAAATCAATATAACCTTTTTGCTTGAGACTATTACGTATTCTGCTTATGCTGCGTGTTGGGATGCCACTTAACAGTTCCATTTTGGGGTTCCCGATGGCGACCTCGACTTTCAGAAGTTCGTTATCTTCTCCTCTTGCATTGTTTATACAATGAAGGATGGTGAAGAATAAGTTCACCTCTGAAGATGTCAAGTACTCATCCTGACGGATCCGCCAAAACTGGTTAAACACTGTTATAAACTGCATACTTTTTGCCTCCAATCAAAATCTGTAAAAACCCCGCACCCGTCGATGCGGGGAAAAGAGAAGGGGGATGGTCAGCTGAGACTGGTCAATATTTCTTTTGTCTGTTCTTCACTCAAAAGGGCAAGGGATTTCACGCTGTATTTGGCTTTTATCATCTCGGTAATTTCCTTTTTCTTATTCTCATCGTATTCTTCGAGTTTCTTATAAAGCTGTTTTATATGGGTAACGGATTCGGATGGTGAAACTTCTTCTTCGCTTTCATCCGAAGGAATTTCCTGGTAATCTGTATCTATCCAGTCGGTTTCATCCGGTACTTCTTCCACCATATCTTCTCTTATTTCCTGCTTAGTGGTTTCATCCGCTGCAATTGCTTTTTGGACTTCGATGCTCATCGGAAGATATTTGCAAAGTTGCTTTATCACCGTTTTCTTTGCCATCGCATCGTAATCCGTAACCCAAGGCCCAGAGTTGGGGGATTTGGAGCGACTTCTTATCTTTTCAACATCTTCTTTTGACATAACCAAGAAAGAATATTGGCCATCCTTGAACTTTGCAACGGCGTAATACGCATATGCTTTTCCTCTATCTTTAAGAGCTGGTTTATGTCGAAGCTTTGGTTCAAGTCCGTATTCGTATTCAAACTCGTCGTTATCACAAACCTCATGCACGTCTATGTTTTGAATTTCTCCGGAACGTCTAACAAGGTCAAGAAGGCCTTTGTATCCTATTTGAAATTGCACTTCTGTTGAATTGGTTTTTCTGTTGTAATAAGGAATTAAGTAAGCGTGACCTAAAACTCCAGGCTCCAAGCCAAGTTGTGCCGCTGTCATTATGGCTCCCAAAAGAGAAGCCTGGGAAGCTTGAAGGAGCTTTGGATTCTTTCTCATTTCAGTTAAAGCGATTCTCGCTATTCTATCCGCATCCATATGCTTCGGTAATGCTTTCTGGATTTCTGGTTGCATTCTTTTCAGCAAGTCCTGGATTGTTTTATACGGGCTTGGTTTTATTCCTTGTTTTGCCTTTGCAGACAATTTATTCTTAATCTCGCTTGTTGTTGACATCTTACATTCCCTCCTTAATTGTGAGCCTTCTATAGGAAGACTCTTTCGCATATTGTTCGTATAAATCAGAATGTTCTTTCTTGAAAGTTTTAGAATCGAATCTCTTAGTTTTTACTTGTTTCCAAGAAACGAAGTATTTATCTGTTCTTCCACTTTCATGTTCTCCCAAAAGGGCCTTTATTCTGTTTTCTTTCTCGGTTTTCATCTCATCTAATTGTTTGATCTGTTCTGCAAGGGCGTTCCTTTCCTCAATGAGTTTATTTGCTTCACCAGGAAGAGAAAGAATATCATCTGTGGTAGAAGATGGATACAAAATGTTGAGTATCTCCGTTGAATTTTTTGAACCATCTATATCTGGAGGCGTTTTTGATTCAACACAATCCCAGAATTCTTTCTCAATTTTGATAAGGTTCTGAATGAGCTCCTCATCTCTTTCTACCTTTTTCCAAACAAATTTGTTTCCGCCAATGAGCACGGCTATGTAAGCATGGGAAGTGTTCGTAACCGCCATGTAGTGTTGCACTTGAAGAATGTATTCCTGAGGAATTTCGTCATCCTTCCATTCTTTGGCGTTATAGGCCGAAGTGGTTTTACACTCCAAAATGGCATTTTCTCCAACTACTTTCCTATCTATATTTGCAATCATGAAATCGCATTTGGGATGAACGAGAATGGCATTAACTTTGTGAACGCGTTTTCCTGTCCGTCTTTCAAATTCGCGAGCGACAACTTCTTCAAGAATTTTTCCCCAATAAGCCGATTCACTGTCGACATCTTTATCCAGCTCTCCAATCTTTTCAAGATAAACTGCGAGCGGAGACTTGAACCTGTTGAGACCAGCTATGGCCGCGGCGTCGGATCCGCCTATACCGCGCCTTCGTGCTGCTTTCCATTCTTCGTAAGAAATGGCTTTAGTGTTAATCATCTTTTCCATTCCACTCATCCTCCTTCTTCGATAAAACCTGGTCAAGAATCTTAATCCTTCTAAGAGGGTTTGCCTTTCCGAAAGCCAGGGGATATTTATCCTCTAGCCTGATTTCCTCTGCTTCAACGGCATTTTTTCCATATTTCTTGTATAGTGTGATATAATTTACTCGGTTGTGTTGGCTCCTTCGCGGAGCTTTTTTTATGCTCTTCATTTCTGTTTTCCACCTTTCTTTGCACTTTGTATGGCATTTTTCATGATTTTCTTACCAAACTTTTTCCAGATGCTTTTTCTTCTTTTCATTTCCTTCCACCTCCTGTGATTTCCACAGCCCATTTGAAAGAAAGTTTTCATTTTTAATGTTTCTGAGAATATGCTTAAGTTCAATCTCTAAAGCGTCCTGTATTGCATCTATTTCTTCAATCTTTTTCAGGATGACTGCTAATTCGTGAGCAAAAAGTATTTTCCCTTCCATTCTGTAGAATTGAATTCGTGCTCTTAAAAAAGATTTCAAACTGTCTTCCTTCGCTTCATAACGATCAAAATCTTCAAGAACTTCGAATCCTCTGTGAGAAAAAGCAATTGAGTCGCAGTTTTCAGCAATTTGCTTTCCCACTATTTCTTTAAGTTTCATCATTTCCCTCCCTTTATCTGCTCTAAATCGTACCAATCTTTCGAGTTGTGTCTTAAGAGTGGCACTCCCCATTTGTCTTCCATAGAATGTTTCTTAACTGCTATGAGGAATCCAAACTCATCAACAACCGTAGTGTGCAATTCCATGCTCAATTTTTTGAGTTTCCTTTCCCTTGTGATAAGTTCTTTGAGATAATTCAATATTTTCATCTCTTAACACCTCTTTCCACCACTTCCTTCTCTCTTTTGCTGTGCGAGCGAAAGCACTTCGAAAGTCTTTTTTGAACCTTACCGTCCACATTCTTTTCACCTCCTCTCAGGATGGACATTATTTGCGGATCGTTGACCATAACTTTGGCTAACCTACTGATTTGGTTTGGCGACATATGAACGCCTCCTTTACACCGCCGCTGGTTTCTTGCTTTTGGGTTTATTCTTTTTAATGAGAGCTTCTGGAAATAACTTTTCAACAGGAGTTTTTAAGGCTTTGGACATCAGAAGGGCTGTTCTTAAAGATGGAAGTTTGATTCTTCTCTCGACGTAATAGAGTGTCGTGTAAGCTACACCAATTTCATCAGCAAGCTCCTTCCTTGTATACCCTTTCTTGTGTCTGAGATACTTAAGATCAATTTCCTTGTTTTCCATTTTCTTTCCCTCCATTCTTTTTAGTCATATTCGGCTATCAATAAGATGATAGCATAATTTTTCCTAATTGTCAATATAGTGAATTGAAATATCAAAAAAAAGATATTGATGTTTTGAATGTAAGGTATTAAAATAGTGAATGAGGTGGACGTATGAGTGTAATTGGCGAAAGAATCAGAAAAGTTAGAGAAGAATTAGGTATGACAAGAAACCAATTGGCCGAAAAAGCTGGGATTTCTACCAGCATGCTTTACTATTATGAAAAAGAACAAAAAAATCCATCTGCCGAAGTACTTGCCAGAATCTGTGAAGCTCTGGATATTTCTGCCGATTATATTCTTGGCTTGATAGATGAGGAAAAGCCATTAAGCTTTATTCGACTTGAATTAACAAAGCCAGAAGAACACGAAGATATAATTGAAGAAATTGCAAATGTTCTAAAAGAATCGGATATAGCTGAGAAACTTCTGCAAATTATTCAACGACGTACAAAAAAGAATTGATCAGAAATATTCTCAATCCGTTTTTTCATTTGGATCGTAAGAATATCGATTGCATGAAAATGAGACCTTTTGTTGAAAGATTGAAGCTTTTAAGAGAAAAAAAGAAAATCTCTCAACGAAAACTGGCAAACTTATTGAACGTAAGTGCCGGTACTGTTGGTGCGTGGGAAACAGGAAGAAATGAGCCAAGCCATGAAATGCTGATTCAAATAGCGGATCTTTTCAATGTCTCCGTTGATTATCTCCTTGGAAGAACGGATAATCCTTCGTATGAAGATAAAGACTTCAACATTCAGGATTTTCTCCCAGAAGATGTCAAAGAAAAGCTTTCTGCACTTGAAACTTCACCAACTCCAGAGTATCTTGAAAAAGTTGGAGAGTTCCTTATAAACCTTGCAAAAACTTTGAGAAAGTGAGGGGAAATAAAAACGGATTTTAGACTTCCTCAAATAGTGGCTACCATTGAAAAACTTGATTTTGCTGTGGCTCAACTTTTTGATTCTAAAAACCCAAGTAGTTACTTGATCTCATTAAATGCTCTTCTCGATTTTGTAGATATGGATTCACCACTTAAATATATTTTCTCCTTGATTAAGGGAAAAGTTTCTGTCCCAAGTGTTCATGAATGGTTTAAAAAAGTCATTAAAGGTGATCACTCTGCAATTGGAAGTGTCAGATATGATTTACCTCGAGGAATTCCAGAGCGAATAATATTTCTTTATAGATTTCTCAGCAAAGTTGTAAATGAAGGAGAAAATGTAGTTGATATAGCTGCAATTTCATGGTATGGCTCTCTTTCGCGACTTGAGTGTTGGGATTATTTCATGAGAGACTTCGTTGGTATGTTTTATCGTGATGTAAGAGCTATGCTTGTTGATCTTAGAGTTGAAGCTGAACTTTCGAGTAGTAGAGATGTTAAAGAAAAACAAATCATAACCATTATCATGGGTGGAACTAATCAACTTAATCAGGGAAATACTTTAGAAGGGTCATCTCAAATCAAACAGGAGTAATTTATTTCAGCCAAAGTGTCAGATGATCATTTTCAAGTTTTGCGTCTATAAGCTCAAAACCATGTCGAAGTGCTTCTCGAGAAACATATGATTTCCAATAAAGATATTTTGTTATCTCGGATCTGAAAAATGGCAATTCTATTTTTATTGTGAAGGGTGCTTCAAGAGTTGGCCCATAAGCATCATCCGGCCACATATTTATTAATCCTTTAAGAAAAGCTTTTAACGAACTTTCAAGGTCTTTATCTGGATTCATAGTTTCCCAACCGTTTATTATCAAAATCATCGCCTCCGAGGTGAAAAAGTATGGAAAATGTTTCAAAAAGCTCTGTTACTAACGCTTTTTATGGGGGTATCAATCAAATTAACCAGGGAAATATTTTAAATGACAATTCTTCTATATCTCAAAACATAAATCAGCTTGATACTTTGATGAATCAACTAAAAGAAGAAGCTCAAAAAATTTCTGATCCCACATTGAAAGAAGAAACATTAGCACGTGTAGATTTACTTGACCTACTTTCTAAAAGACCTGAGAATACTAAATTGAAACGAGTAAAGGAATTCTTTGAGAAAAACTTTGACAAAATGGCTTCAGCAGCTTCTATCGCTATGAAAGTCATAGATTTGATACTCCGCTCAAGATAAAAGAAGCATAAGAAATCATCTCCCAATTAAATAGTTATTTCTGGTATTTTCTATTCAATTGTCAAAGACCGATATTCTTTAAGAATTTTGGAAAATAGAATCCTTTAAATCCTTGAGCTCTTTCATCTTTTCAATCAACCTGTCAATGGTTTCTTCGAGCTCTTTCATATCTGCAGTTAACTTAATAACTACCTCTTGGCTGTGCTTCTCTGCCATTTTTTCACCTCCTATTCGTAAAATTTAAAAAGCCTCGTTAAAAAGTGCTATAATCAATTAGTGGGTAAATGGGAAAAAGAAGGAGGTATGAATTATGCTTGTACTTGTAGATGATAGAGGCCGAATTACGTTACCTAAAAAAATTCGTGAGAAACTCAAAATCAAAAGTGGGGATTATCTTATGCTTGATATACAGGATGGAGTTTTAATTGGAAAAGTCGTTGTTCCTATTGAACGTCCCCGTGATTTTTCACGTGGTAGCGTGAAAAAAGAAACTTATACAAAAGAAGAATTGTTAGAACATATCAAAGATTTGAAGTAAACTTTTAAGCTTCGTTGAAAAGCTGTAAACTCTCTTTATTCTTCAATTTTCAAAGACCATTCATGTTCAAAAAAACTTCTAAGTTTTATTGGAAACTCACGCTTGCCGTTTTTAACCTCCAAAATCTCATCATTTAAATCTGTTATAATAGTGCCGTTAAATGTAAAACCTTCTTTGAAACCCAAAAGAAAGATACTTTTCAGATCTTCTTCGTCTATATTCAAATATTTGTTTTTTAGTTCTTCAATGTAGGCGCTGAAGTATTGATTCAAAAATTTATTGAGTTTCATGTAATCACCTCCGAGGGGGAACTTTTTATGTTCAAATTAGAAATAAGAAAAATGATATTTGAAGCAAGAGTTGAAAACTTTTTATATATAGATAAAACTGGGCTTTTCTTCAAAAAACTTCAAGATATTTTGGGACTTGATAACTTTACCCCCAATGTTTCTAATTCCTCTTTTCTCCTGAGTAACAAGACATTCCAAGGAAATTTAAGCTCTCAGAATATTGCACTCATAAATATTCAACCAAGTACTCCAGAAGAATTTGAGCCTATCATAGGAAAAGTGCTAACAAAGTTCCCCGAAGTCTATGAAGAACCTAGATTAAAACGAATTGGATATCGTTTTTTGTATTTTCAAGAAAAGAGCAAGCGCGATATTTTGGGGTTCTTAAGAAAATTCTATGTCCCTAATTTAGAAGAAAGGCTTCTAAAAAGAATTGAAAAATCGGGCTCTTCAAAGATCGAAGATATAGAAGTTAAACATGCTTTTAACATGCATGATGATTTCTGTGTCACATTTAGAGCCTATCCAGGGAAAAAAACTATAGAAGATGAAAAGAATCCAAGAAAAAATATAACTCAAGAAGGATTAGTTGTTGACATTGATTGCTATATTAAATACGACTCAAAAGATGTCCAGTTAACTTTAGAATTTGTTGAAAAAGAATTACCACAATTCTTAAAAAGAGCTTCAAATACAGCCAAATTACTCATTCAAAATTTTCAAAACTTCTGAGGTCGAAAATGAATGAAAATATTCAGGAAACACATAACGACCCAACAGGTGGTTCAAAGGGTGTAGCCGATTTAGCGAAATATGCAATTCATGAGACAACTGGATTCTATCAAAAGGCAGAAGAAAATCTCCTCGATAAGCTTGTAGACCAACTCAATACCCGAATTGATAATTTAGATGAAAGAATTACAAGTTTAGAAGACAGAGTTACAGAACTAGAGAAAAGAAAAAGATCAGATAAAATTCGTGAAATAATATTTATTTTAATTACGATTGCTAACATAGTAGTTCCGATTGTTTTGAGATTCTTGAAATAGCTTCTATTTATTCAATTGTCAAAGACCTATTCGTTACACCCCTACCGGCTTTTTTGCTTTCGTGGTATATTGAGGAAAGAGATCCTCTATAGAAACGCCAAAGAAATTGGCAAGCTTGAAAGCAACGTTCATGGAGGGATTGCGGTGTCCGTTTTCGATACGAGTAAGTGCTGGCTGTGTAATACCAATAGCTTTAGCTACTTCTTTAACTGTTAAATTTCGAGATTTTCTCATGTCTTTTAGTCTATTCATTGAGATTCACCTCCTAATTTGATGTCCATAAGACATTATATACC